>DATABT010000001.1:0-9556 GCA_036259455.1 Longimicrobium sp.
TCGGTGGACCGCTTCATCGTGGCGCCCGGCGCGCTGGAGGCGCAGCTGCGCCGCTGGGAGCAGGACCCGACGAACCGCTACGGGAGCGACGGCGATCCGCAGACGGTGAGCTACCCCGCCGAGCGCGCTGCGGTTCAGGTACTGCGCCATGCTGGCGGGGTAGCTCACCGTCTGCGGATCGCCGTCGCTCACGTAGCGGTTCGTCGGGTCCTGCTCCCAGCGGCGCAGCTGCGCCTCCAGCGCGCCGGGCGCCACGATGAAGCGGTCCACCGAGTGCGGGTCCCAGCGCGTGTCGAACGGCGACACGCTGGGCCCGCCCGACACCTCCAGCACCACCTTGTTCTCGTAGCGCTTGCCGTCGCGGTAGGTGCCCTGCCAGGCGATGGACTTGTTGCGCGGCCACATTCCCAGCGGCAGCGCGAAGGTCACGATGTCGTAGTCCTCCGGCAGGTACGCCTTGATGCTGTCCTCGCCGATGCCGATCCAGTCCATCGCCTGCTGGTCGCCCGACGCCCGGTCCAGCCGCGCGTGGTAGAGCGTGTGGTTGCAGACCTCGTGGCCGTCGCGAAGGATGATCTCCATCTTCTTGCGGATGTTGGCCTCGCGCTGCTCCCGCGGCGTTTCGCGGTCGGGCGTCTCGCCGAAGAAGTTGGAGGGGTGCGCCGCCGCCGGCAGGATGCACCACACCATCCCGCCGGGGCCCCACCCCGGGTTCTGCTCCTTGAACGACATCCACGACCCCATCATGGTGTTGGGGTCCACCTCGCCACCGGACGTCAGGTAGAACTGCCCGCGCGTGGCGTCGTCCATGGTAAAGACGACGGGCGTGGTGCCGCGCGGGATGTCGATGTTGCCCTCCAGCACCTGGCGCATGGTCACCGGGCGGTAGCCGGCCTGGTAGAGCGCCTGCAGGTCCTTGCGAAAGTTCTCCAGCGTGCGGACGAACTCGCCCTCGGGGCTGCCGGTGCGGTGGTACTCCAGCACCATGATGCGCCCCAGCTCGTTGGGCGGCAGGTTCGTCGTGGGACCCGCGGGCAGGTTGTTGCGCGGCTGCGACGCCGCCGTCTGCGTCCCCTGCGCCGCGCTGTCGGAGGGCGCCGCCGTGGCCGAATCGCCGGTCGCGGCGACTTCGCCGCCGGTGTCGTCCCCGCCGCCGCACGCGGCCAGCACGGCGAGCAGGGCCGCCGCCGCGGCCTTGCGGCCCCAATCCATCTCCATGCGCATGTTCTGCTTTTCCGGTCCGCGATCGGTAACGTAAAAGGCCCGCCGGGCGGCGGGGACCATCGCCGCCCGGCAGGCGCAAGGTTCGTGCTTGCCGCCGCTTACTCGTCGTCGGGCAGGCGCGGCAGCAGGTCTTCGGCCAGGCGCGCCATCACCCGCTGGTACACCATCCGCGCGCGAAAATCCGGCAGCTCCAGCCGCTCCACGTACAGCGCCACCGCGCGGGTGGGGTCCGCGTGCTTGTGCTCGTGCATCAGGCTCACGAACTGCAGCCCGTACTCCACGTGCGCCTCCACCAGCGTCTCCTCGGCGCGGGCGGCGGCCAGCTCCAGCCACAGCTCCTCCTCGTCCGAGCGCTTCTGCTGGCGGCGGATGTAGCGCAGCATGCCCAGCGGGGTGGCGTAGCGCCAGTCCCATCCCCAGCCGCGGGTGCCCTCGCGCGCCAGGTCCTCCTGCACCTCGCGCTCGTCCATCAGCGCCACGGCGCGGGTGCCTATGGCCTCCTTTTCCTCGCCCTCCAGCTCCATCGACTCCAGGTACCGCTCGATGGCCTCGTCGAACGGCATGCGCGGCGCCAGGATGCTCACCAGGTCCAGCGCCAGGTTGGCGTGCACGTCGATCAGCGCCTCGCGGCCCAGCGCCTCGGCGCGCTCCAGCTTGCGGTCTAGCTCCGGCGGCATGCGCTGGAGCCACTGCGACACGGGGGATGCCATGGGGAGGGAACAGGGAACAGGGAATAGGGAATAGCGGGCAACAGCCTCCGCCAACGGCCTCGACGCGAATGGGGGGGCGCTCCGGCGCCCCGGCCGTTTCAGAGCAGCGCGATCAGCAGCAGGCCGAACACGATGCGGTACCACGCGAACGGCACGAAAGTGTTGCGCGAGACGAAGCGAATCAAGGCCTTGATCACGATCATCGCCGAGATGAACGAGACGATGAAGCCCACCGCGAACACCGGGGCGTCCGCCGCGCTCAGCAGGTGGCGGCTCTTGAACAGGTCGTAGCCGCTGGCCGCGAACATCACGGGGATGGCCAGAAAGAACGAGAACTCCGTGGCCGCCACGCGCGAGAGTCCCAGCGACAGCCCGCCCATGATGGTGGCGCCGGAGCGCGACACGCCGGGCACCAGCGACGCCAGCTGCGCCAGGCCGATTCCCAGCGCGGTGGGCGGGCGCAGGTCGTCCACGTCTTCCGTGTGCACCGTGCGCGTGCGGTGCCACCGCTCGATGAGCAGGATGAGCACGCCGCCCACCACCAGCGCCACGGCCACCACGCGCGTGTCGAAGAGCACTTCCTTGATGAAGTCGCGCGCGAAGAAGCCCACGACCGCCGCGGGAAGAAAGGCGATCAGCAGGTTGATGATCAGCCGGCGCGCCTTTTCGTCGCGCGGAGCGGCCTTCAGCACGCCGAACACCTTGGCGCGGTACAGCCAGACCACGGCCAGAATGGCGCCCAGCTGGATGAAGACGTCGAACGTATCGTGGTTGGCGTACGAATTGAATCCCAGCCACTCTCCCGCCAGGATCAGGTGCCCGGTGGACGAGACGGGGATGAACTCCGTCGCGCCCTCCACCAGCCCCATGGCCGCCGCCTTCAGCAACAAGATCGGATCCACGTCCCCTCGTTCCTCGTCGTCCCCACCGTGTGGACTGGTTGATGTCTGATGATGGATGCGCCCGGGCCGTCACCCGCTCGCTCAGGCGTACACCCTCTCCCCCCGGCGGGAGCGGGTGTAATCGTCCAGCGGCCGGGGAGCGGGGCGCGCCATCCCGCGCCACGCCTGCCGATGCGCCCTGGAACCCGTGCCGTCCATCCCCCTCCCGCCCTCCTCCGCGCAGTCTGCGGGAGGGGTGGACGAGGCTAGGCGAGGCCGGCGGAGGGCCTCGAGCCCCGCCGCAACGTCGCGCTCGCCATCCCCACGCTCACCGTCAGGGCCGAGCCCAGCAGCGCGAACCACAGCGTATCGATCACCCTGGGAATCACGCCGAACTGCTGCGCCGCCCAGAGCGAGGCCATCGCGGCGATGGCAATGCCCATGCCCGTCAACGCGTCGCGTCCGTCCGCGCGCCGGGAGACGAGCCCCAGCAGGAAGCCGCCGAGCAGGCCGCCGTAGGTGAACGACGCGATCTGCAGCGCGATCACCACCAGCGGCGTCCCCGCGGCCACCAGCTGGAACGCCAGCGAGACGACGATCATCACCACGCCCCAGACCAGCGTGAAGCGCTTGCCCACGCGCAGCAGGTGCTCCTCGCCCGTGCGGCCCGTCAGCGGTACGTACAGGTCATGGACGGAGACGGCCGCCAGCGCGTTGAGCGACGACGACATCGCCGCCGCCAGGATCGCCGCGACCACCAGGCCGGCGATGCCCGGCGGCAGGTGCTCCACGGCGAACGTGGGGAAGACGGCGTCGGGCTGCGGGAACTCGCGTCCGCCGTAGAACACCCACAGCCCCGCGCCGATCACCAGGAAGAGCGCGAACTGCAGGAAGACGATGATCCCCGATCCCACCAGCGCCCGCCGCGCGTCCCGCAGCGACGGCGAGGCGAGCAGGCGCTGCACGATCAGGTGATCCGCGCCGTGCGACGCCATGGTGAGAAAGGCGCCGCCCACGATCCCCGTCAGCAGCCAGTTCGCCCTTCCGAACCCGCCGTCCAGGTGGACGATGCGCAGCTTGTCCGCCTGCCCCGCCGCGGCCGTGATCCCCTCCCAGCCGCCGGGAACGAGGCCGATCAGCACCCACAGCACGGCGATGCCGCCCACGATGTAGATGAACATCTGCGCCACGTCCACCCACACCACCGCGCGCAGGCCGCCGTAGTAGCTGTACAGCAGCGTGAACACGCCGATGGCCACGATGCTCTGCCACACGGGGATCCGCGCGATCACGGCAAGGGGGATGGCCGTGGCGAAGATGCGCACGCCGTCCGCCAGGACGCGCGTCACCAGGAACACCAGCGAGGCCAGCCGCCGCGTCCCGTTGCCGAAGCGGCGCTCCAGCAGCACGTACGCCGTGGCGATCTCGCCGCGAAAGTAGCGGGGAAGAAGAAAGACGGAGATGGCGATGCGGCCGATCAGGTACCCCGCCGCCAGCTGCAGCATCCACAGGTCGCCCGTGTACGCCGTCGCGGGAACGCTGATGACGGTGAGGGCGCTGGTCTCCGTCGCCACCACGCTGAAGCAGGCGGCCCACCAGGGGATGGCGTGGTCCGCGAGAAAGTAGTCGCTGGCGTCCTTCTGCCGGCGCCCCAGCACCCCGCCCAGCGCCGCGACGAACGCGACGTAGGCCAGTACGATGACGAGGTCGAGCGGGCTGAGGGTCAACGCGCCGCCCCCGCCGCGCTCTGCGGGCACGTCACCCCGGCGTGCGCCGGGTGCGACGCGTTCAGCGCCTGGAGCCCGCGGACCAGCCAGGGGCGGATGGCGGGGTTCTGCCGGACGGTTTCGGAGAACGCGTAGCTGGACGCCGCCAGGCAGCCGTCGTTGCGGGGATCGCTGGAGGCGGTGGCCTCGTAGAGCGTGCGGCCGTTGCGGTCGTACGCACGCAGCGTCCAGCTGTAGGCGCGCCCGCCGGCCATGTACTCGGCCGCCCACGCCTCCGGGTTGCCGTCGCCGTCGGCGTCTTCCACGCCCATGCTCTTCGCCAGCGTGGCGCTGTCGGCGGGCGGGGTGGGGGCGGTGTCGTCGCGGCGCGGCATGAACGGGTCGCGCGAGGCGATGAGCCCCGGCTTGTGGACGGCGTGCGACTGCGGCGTCACCTCCACGATCACCAGTTCGTGCCCGCGCAGGACGGCGTTGCTGGCGGAGCGCGCCGGGTCCTGCACCCACTCGATCATCGGGATCGCGGCCGCGATGAACCGGGCGCCGCGATGGGGAAAGCGGAACGGGATCGCCATCCGCACATCGGGGCCCAGCGCCTGTTTCGCCAGCGCCATGGCGGACGTGTCACCCGGCGGCGCCACGATCGAATCCGCCGCCGCGGCGCTCTCTCCCCGCGCGGGCCGATCGCCGCCGCACGCCGCGAGCAGGGGAAGGATGCAGAGCGCCGCCACCGCCGCGCGCCGCGCCGTCTGGATGGTGGGTGGGATGATGTGCATGGATGGATGCCGGACCGGTGCGCGTGACGCCGCGCGGATGACGGACGATGCAGCGGGACAGTATAGCGCGCCCGGCGGACCGCGCGAAACCGCGCCGGACGCAACTCTACGATGCGCGCGGCGGGGCACCGGTTGCAACCGAGGTGGTGGATACGGCCGCCATCGCGTGTCATCGCCCTACCCACGGGCTTACGCCCGCTGGTAGAACGGCCAGAAGCCCCGCTCCGGGCTCGCGGGGCTCGCCCGGCGGGGCTTCAACCTGCGGAGAACCGGCGGCTTATCCGCCGGTCACCCTCGCATTTTCGCACTCTCGCACTTTCACCTTCAGCTCCTCGACGGCCCGCGCGATCACCGGCTCCCACTCGCCCGCGCGCGGCTGGCGGAACAGGCGCATGGTGGGATACCAGGGGCTGTCGTCGCGGCCGTGCATCCACCGCCAGTCGGGGTCGGCGTGAAGCAGCGTCCACACGGGAACGCCGAGCGCGCCCGCGAGGTGCGCCGGCATGCTGTCGATGGAGATCACCAGGTCCAGCGCCCGCATCACCCGGGCGGCCTCCATCGGATCGTCCGCCCCGCTCGCGATGCCGAAGCCTTCCTGGCGCTCCGCGAGTCCCGATCCGCGCTGCAGGATGTGCAACTCCACGCCGGGCACGTCCGCCAGCGGCGCGAGCAGGGGAAAGGGGACGTTGCGCCGCTGGTCCCAGTTCCCCGCCTTCCACACGATGCCGACGGCGAGCGTCGCGTTCTTCGCGAGCGGCGCGGGGTCGGCGTGCAGGTACGGGACGCGGGCCGGGAGGGTGCGCGGCGTGCTGCGGAAGACGTGGGCGAGCTCCATCACCTCCACGTCCACGTCGTAGCCGATCCCCACCTCGCCGTCGTGCAGCGGGAGCAGGCGGTCGATGCCGTCCGCGGTGCGCAGCAGCGGAATGAGCGGCGCCTGCGCCCAGGCGACCACCTCGCGCGCGGCCTGCTTCACCAGTGGCGCGTAGCGGATGAACTGCAGCGTGTCGCCCAGGCCGTGGTAGCAGCGGATGAGGACGCGTCTGCCGTACAGCGGCGTGCCGTCCCAGATCCACTGCTCGTGGCGGGGCAGGTGCCGCGAGGGCTGCCCCGCGTGCGAGGCGAGCACGCGGTCGCTCACCCGCCACGCCGCCTCCCACTCCCCCGAACGCATGTGGCGCATCCACGCCGCGCCCAGGTCCTGGCCCGCGTCAACATCCAGCGCGCCGCCCTCCACCGCATCCTGCATCCATCCCTCCGGGCGCGAGAATCCGCCGGCCGCCCGCGTGGCGTGCATCCAAATCGCGTGCCGGGCGCCGGGGGATCGCGGACGGTTCGGTGCGTCGCCCGAGGAACCCACGGGCTAAAGCCCGCGGCTATGAATGCCACAAGCCCCGCCCTGGGCGCGCTGCGCTTGCCCGGCGGGGCTTCACCACCATGGGCGCTCCGCGCAAACGGAGGGGCACGCCGGACGTAACCCACGCGAGCAGGTGAAGCCCCGTTTTGCGAGGAACGAGCAGAGACGGGGCTTATGGCCGTCATAGCCCCGGGCTTCAGCCCGGGGTGACGGCGGGGCGGGTCACGACGAAGGCGAGGCGCGGTCCCGCCGCGGTGCCGTTGTTTCGTACCTTCGTACCCGTACCCTCGCACCCCTCAATCCCCCGCCAGCCCCAGCGTGCTGGGCACGAACGGCGCCTCCGTCATCACGGGCGGTTTGCGTTTGCGCAGAATGAGCAGCCACTCGCGCGCGGAGACGACCATCACCATCACGGTCACCGCCATGAACACCAGCGCCACCACGGCGTCCAGCCGCGCGTTGAAGATCATCCGCTGCGCGGCCTCCACCGTCTGCACGGCGGCGGGGAGCCGGCCCTCCGCCAGCGCGCTGTCGATCGCGTTGGCCTGGGAGAGAAAGCCCAGCCTGGGATCGGGCGAGAACACCTTCTGCCATCCCGCCGTGAACGTCACCAGCGCCAGCCACGCCAGCGGCATCAGCGTGACCCAGGCGAAGCGTGCCTTGCCCATCTTGATCAGCACCGTCGTGCCCACGCACAGCGCCACGGCCGCCAGCAGCTGGTTGCTGATGCCGAACAGCGGCCACAGCGCGTTGATCCCTCCCAGCGGATCCGTGACGCCCTGGTACAGGAAGTACGCCCACCCCGCCACGATCAGCGCGCTGGAGACCACGATGGAGGGATACCACGAGGTGCGCCCCATGGGCTTCCACACGTGTCCCAGAATCTCCTGCAGCATGAAGCGCCCGACGCGCGTCCCCGTGTCGATGGTGGTGAGGATGAACAGCGCCTCGAACATGATGGCGAAGTGGTACCACAGCGCCGCCATCCCCGGCCCGCCGATCAGCCCGGAGAAGATCTGCGACATTCCCACCGCCAGCGAGGGCGCGCCGCCCGTGCGCGCCAGCAGCGACTGCTCCCCAACCTGCGTGGCCAGCGCCTGCATCTGCTCCGGCGTCACCACGAAGCCCCACGCGGCGATGGTCCGCGTCGCTTCCTGCAGCGTTTCGCCCACCACGCCCGCCGGCGCGTTGATGGCAAAGTAGACGCCCGGGTCCAGGATTCCCGCGGCCACCATCGCCATCACTCCCACGAACGACTCCATCAGCATGGCCCCGTAGCCCACCATCCGCGCGTCGCCCTCCCTCGTCAGCATCTTGGGCGTGGTTCCGCTGGCCACCAGCGCGTGAAAGCCGCTGATGGCGCCGCAGGCCACGGTGATGAACGCGAAGGGAAAGAGCTTGCCGCTGAAGACGGGGCCGGTGCCGTCCACGAACTGCGTCATCGCCGGCATCTTCACCGCGGGCAGCGTGAGCAGGATGCCGGCGGCCAGCCCCAGGATGGTGCCGATCTTCAGGAACGTGGACAGGTAGTCGCGCGGGCAGAGGAGCACCCAGACGGGAAGTACGCTGGCGATGAAGCCGTAGCCGGCCATCAGCCACACCAGCGTGGTCTTCTCCACGGTGAAGAACGCGGCGAGCGTGGGATTGTCCGCCACCCATCCCCCCGCGACGACGGCAAAGAGCGTAAGGACGATGCCGATGAGCGACACCTCCAGCACCCTGCCCGGGCGGAACCTGTGCAGCCACCACCCCATCAGCAGCGCGATGGGAATGGTGCAGGCGATGGTGAAGAGCCCCCACGGCGAGTGCGCCAGCGCGTTCACCACGATCAGCGCCAGCACGGCGAGGAGGATGCACATGATGGACATCACCGCCAGCATGGCGATGAAGCCGGCGGTGGGGTTGATCTCCTCGCGGGCCATCTGCCCCAGCGACTTGCCGTCACGCCGCATGCTGGCGAAGAGGATGACGAAGTCCTGCACCGCGCCCGCGAGAACGACGCCGATGATGAGCCACAGCGTCCCCGGCAGGTAGCCGAACTGCGCCGCCAGCACCGGACCCACGAGGGGCCCGGCCCCCGCGATCGCCGCGAAGTGGTGGCCGAAGAGGACGTACCGGTTGGTGGGGACGAAGTCCACGTGGTTGTCCAGCCGCTCGGCGGGCGTGGCGCGGCGGTCGTCCAGCTCGAAGACGCGGCGGCCCAGCCACCTGGCGTAGAAGCGGTACGCCACGGCGTAGGTGCACACCGCGGCGATGACCAGCCAGGCGGCGTTGATGGTTTCGCCGCGGTGCAGCGCGATGAGCGCCAGCGCCACGGTGCCCAGCACGGCGACGGCGGCCCAGAACAGCTTGGGAAGGTGCGTACGCATTGCGGAAGGGATTTTGTGGCGGATGCGGACGAACGTACGTTTGCGGGTCTGCATTGTACAGGCATCCGGGTGCGAAGGAAAGCTCCGCCCCGGCGCCGTTCCAACCCTTTGCGCCCGGCCGGGATCATCCATGCGGAGCCGCCGCACGCACGCACACGCCGCCGCCGCCCGCGCTTGAAGCCGCACCGAGATCGCCGGCATGCCGGGCATTACCCCGGGAACCTCCAAGTCGCAGCTGCACCGCGCGCGGATGCTGCTGCGGGAGGGCGCTGGAGCCATGAGCCATCTTTCCACGGACGAACTGAACGGCTTTCTGGACGGCGAGCTGGCGTCCGCCGGCGCGGCGCGGGCGAGGGCGCACCTGGACGGCTGCCCCGCCTGCCGCGCGGAGGCGGAGGGGCTGCGGGGGGTGATCGCGCGCGTCCGCGCCCTGCCCCGCAGCGTGGCTCCTCCGCGCGACCTGCGGCCGCGACGCCGGGTGGCCCCCGCCCGGCCGCTTTCGCTCCGGCGGGCCG
>DATABT010000002.1:0-8985 GCA_036259455.1 Longimicrobium sp.
GGGCGGCGGGCGCGGACGCACGGCGGCCGGCAGAGGCGCGGGCCTTGGCCTCGTCCACGCGGCGGCGCAACTCCACGCGCGCTTGCGTAGCGGCCATCCGTCCCTCGTCCACGGCGCCGCGCACCCGGTCCAGCCGGTCGTCCACCGCCGCGCGCACCTCGTCCAGCCGCCCCGTGACCCGGCCGCGGGTGCGGTCCACCCAGCCGGCGACGGACTGGCGCGTGCCGTCCACCGGGCCGCCGGCCATCTCGCGCACGCCGCCCAGGGCGCGCGCCAGCTCCGCCTGCGTTTCGCGGCCGCTGCGGGGCGCCAGCAGCAGCGCCACCCCCGCGCCGAACAGCGCGCCCAGCAGAAAGGTGCCGAACCCGCCGCGCTCCTCGAACACCACCTCGTACTCTTCTTCGTCCTGGCGCATGGCTGGGCATCCTGTGGAATGTGGATCCGGGTGTCTGTATCTCTGGGGAAACCGAGCGCGCCGGCTGCCTCGTCCCCGGGTCTTCGGCTGGGGCCGCCTCCCCCCGCCCCTCCCTCCCCGTGAACTTCCGGGGAAGAACCGGGGAGGCGGCCGCCCGCCGCTCGCGCAATACGATCCGACACGCTCCGGCGTCCGTCCCGTGCATCCCCCCTCCCGCAGAGTTGCGGGCGGGGGGTGGCGCGCTCTCGGGCGCCGCCGGGGGAGGGCCCCCTCACGTACGCACCCTCCCTCACGCCGTGAGAGAGGGTGCGGAGCCGAACCCGGTGGCGAGCGACGGCGGATGCGCTATACCGCGAGCGCCGGCCGTGGCGCGCCGTTGCCGCGGGAGCCCTGCAGAACGTCGCGGAAGCGGCGCAGGTCCAGCGGCTTCTGGAAGAAGAAATCGGCCTCGTTCCGCAGCGTCTTCTCCGCCTCCTCGCCCCCGCACCCGGCGGTGATGACGATCACCGTGATGCCGTGGTCGGAGAGTGCCCGGACCGCCCGCACCACCTGCAGCCCGTCGATGTCCGGGAGGTAGAAGTCGCAGACCACCGTGTCCGGATGAAAGTCGCTCACCCGCTCCAGGCCCCGCCGGCCGGTGTCGGCCGTGACCACGGTGTAGCCCTCTTCGTCCAGCAGGCTCTTGAGCGCCTCGCGCGCAGCTGCCTCATCCTCGATGACGAGTATGCGTTCTGCCGCCATCCTCAGCAACCTCCGGTGCGGCGTCCCCCGCGAGACGCGATTGCACTGCCACCTCCGCCCCGTCGCCGGGGCAAGCGCCATGCCACCGAAGACCGCCCGAAAGCAAACGCCGCACGGAAGACGACCGGGATGACGTATGTTCAGGGTTTGCGAGAAGTTCGCCTCCTCATTCGCAAATTCCGGCGAAACAGGTGCTTCCGCCCCGGGCCAGTCGCTACCTGCGCCGTTTGCCCCCCAGGAGCGCGCCCATGAGCCCGCGCGCCAGCGTCCGCGCGAACGTCCGGGTCGCGGGCGCGTGCAGCACCTTTTCCAGCGCGCTTTTCTCCTGCCGTCCGCGTCCGCGCCCCCCGCCGCCGCGCGGGGCACGGTCCCGGTAGTCGTCGTCGGCGGAGGAGCGGCGCGCGGTGCGGCCGCCGCGGCGCGGAACGTCGGGAAAGTCGTCGCCCGGCACCGCCCGCGGCTCCTGCTCCTCGTCGTCCTGCGCCATGCGCGCCTCCAGCATCTCCCGCGCGCTTTCGCGGTCGATCATCTCCGCGTACTTCCGCACCTGCTCGCTCTCCGCCAGCCGCTGCCGCAGTTCGTCCGGCGCCAGCGGGCCCATCCGCGACGACGGCGGCACCATGTGCGTGGCAAACGGCTGCGTCGGCACGCCGTTGGGCGACAGCGTGGTCACCAGCGCCTCGCCGATGCCCAGCGTGGTCAGCGTTTCCTCCACGTCGTAGAACGTGGTCTTGGGGAACGTCCGTGCGGCCGACCTCAGCGCGGCGTCGTCGTCCGGCGTAAAGGCGCGCAGCGCGTGCTGCACGCGGTGGCCCAGCTGCCCCAGGACCTCCCCGGGCACGTCGCGCGGGTTCTGGGTGACGAAGAACACACCCACGCCCTTGGAGCGGATGAGCCGCACCACCTGCTCCACCTGGTTCCTGAGCGCCTTGCTGGCGTTGTCGAACAGCAGGTGCGCCTCGTCGAAGAAAAAGACCAGCCTGGGCTTGTCCACGTCCCCCACCTCGGGGAGGGTGTGGTAGAGCGTGGCCAGCATCCACAGCATGAAGGTGCTGAACAGCACCGGCTTGTCCTGCACGTCCTGCAGCTCCAGCACGCTTACGATCCCCCAGCCCTCGGCGTCCGTACGCAGCAGGTCGTCGAGGTCGAACTCCGGCTCGCCGAAGAAGCGCTCCGCGTCCTGCGCCTCCAGCTCCACCAGCTCGCGCAGCAGCACGCCCACCGTCTGCTTCGACATCCCGCCGTAGCTCTTCAGCTCGTCCGCGCCCTCGCCGCTCAGGTACGTGAGCACCGCGCGCAGGTCGGAAAGGTCCAGCAGGAGCAGCCCCTTGTCGTCGCAGTACTCGAAGACAAGGGTCAGCACGCTGGCCTGCGTCTCGTTGACCCCCAGCACCTTGGCCAGCAGCAGCGGCCCGAAGCTGCTGACCGTCGCCCGCATCTGCGCGCCCAGCTTGCCGCTCAGGCTCAGGTACTCCGTGGGCATCCCCGCCCGCTGCCAGGGATAACCGGTGTCCGCCGCCCGCTTCCGCACCCGGTCGTTCTCCTCGCCCGCCGTGCCGATGCCGCTCAGGTCGCCCTTGACGTCGCTGAGAAAGACGGGGACGCCCGCCGCGGAAAGCTGCTCCGCGATCAGCTGCAGCGTCTTGGTCTTGCCCGTCCCCGTGGCGCCGGCGATGAGCCCGTGCCGGTTCATCATCGAAAGCGGCAGGGTGACGAGGGGCTCCGGATGGCAGGTGCCCTCGTGCACCACCGCGCCCAGCGTGATGGTGTCCGTGCTGGGCGGAAAGGCCGCGCGGGCCGCGTTCAGAACGTCGGGATTCATCGCGTGGAGAGAAGGATGTGGAACGGAACGCGGCCGGCCCGCCGCGGGTCGGAGGGCGTGCGGATCGAACCCTCAGCGGCCGAAGAGGCCGCCCAGCTTGCCGGCGATGTCGCCCGGGCCGGGGGCGCCGCCCTGCCCGCCTTCGCCCAGCAGCCGCTCCAGGTTGCCGCGCACGGGCGGCGGAAGCCGGTCGTCCAGGAACTCGATGGCGGTGCGCGCCGCCTGCATCGCCTTGTCGGGCGGGAGGTTGGCCCGCGTCGCGATCTGCTGCACCAGCTCATCCATCATCGCCATCCGGCACCTCCCGATTGTCGTTCGCCGGGAAACCGCTCGGGGAGCCGGAGACGGACCGCAAGGAAGTTGCACGCGGCGGCTCCGGCCCGGTGGAAAATGTCGGCTCGGCCGGCGTCGCGGCACTGGCTGACCGGCACCCCATAATCTCGCGTCCGCCCGCCGCGAGCAAGCGTTTCGCGCAGGCCCGCGGAGAAAAGAAGAAGAGGACGCGGAGAACTTCGTCCGTTCTCCCGAGCCCTCTCTCTTTTCCTCCGCGTCCTCCGTGTGAGGTCTTTCCGGGTCAGTTCGCGACGGCGACCTCGCCGGCGACGAGCTGGTTCAGGCGGTTGCGAAGCTCCTCCTCCTCGATGCCCAGCATGGTGGCGGCCCGTTGATGGTCGCCCTCGGCGAAGGAGAAGGTCTTGAGCACCATGGTGCGCTCCACCTGCTGCAGCGAGGTGCCCACGGGAACGCGGATCTCGCGGTCCTCGCTCATGATGAGCTCGTGCGCGCGCAGGTCGGTGAGCGTCACCTCGTCGCCGCGGGCAAAGATGACGGCGCGCTCCACCGCGTTCTTGAGCTCGCGCACGTTCCCCGGCCAGCGGTAGGCGTTGATGAACTCCAGCGCCTCGGGCGCGAACGTCTTGAGGTGCTTCTTGCCGTTCTCCTCGGCAAACCGGCGCAGAAAGCTCTCCGCCAGCAGCCGCACGTCGCCGCGGCGCTCGCGCAGCGGCGGCAGGTACAGCGGGATCACGGCCAGGCGGTGAAACAGGTCCTCGCGCAGCTTGCCCTCGTCGATGGCCTTCTGGATCTGCTTGTTGGTGGCGGAGACCACGCGGATGTCCACGCTGATCTCCTTCTTGCCGCCCAGGCGGCGGAAGGAACGCTGCTCCAGCGCCCGCAGGAACTTCACCTGGATGTCGGGCTCCATCTCGGCCACCTCGTCCAGGAACAGCGTGCCGCCGTCCGCCAGCTCGAAGCACCCCTGCTTTTCGTTGATGGCCCCGGTGAACGCGCCCTTCTCGTGGCCGAACAGCTCGTTCTCCAGGATCTCGCGGGGGAACGCGGCGCAGTTGATGGCCACGAACGGCCCCTTGGCGCGGTTGCTCTTGTCGTGGATGGCGCGCGCCACCAGCTCCTTGCCGGTGCCGCTCTCGCCCACGATGAGGATGCTGGCGCCCGTGGGGGCCGCCGCCTCGATCATCCCGTAGATGGACTTCATCTCGTCGGACTGGCCGATGAGGTCGCCGAAACGGGTGAGGTTGCTGAGCCGCTCCTCCAGCTGGCGGTTGGCCTGCTTGACCTGGAACTTCTCCAGCGCCTTGGGGATGAGCTCCTTCAGGCGGTCGATCTTGAGCGGCTTCTCCAGGTAGTCATACGCACCCTGGCGCATGGCTTCCTTGGCGCTCTCCACCGAGCCCTCGCCGGTGATGATGATCATCTCCGACGCGATCCCCGCCTTGCGCATGCGCGAGAACAGCTCCAGCCCGTCCACCTCGGGCATGCGCAGGTCCGCCAGCACGACGCCGTAGTCGCCGTCCTGGGCCAGCTTCCACGCGGCGTTGCCGTCCGTGGCCGTGTCCACCTCGTAGCCTTCGTCGGCCAGCAGCATCTGCAGGCCTTCAGCGATGTGCTTTTCGTCGTCGGCTACCAGGATCTTTTCAGGCATGCCCATGCGGTTCGGTCGGGGGATTTAACGTTTGCGCAACCCATCAAGATACGGGCGACCGCAAGCCGCGGTCAACCCGTTGGCGTAACAGCACGTAGCTCGTCTAGTGTGTTCCGCCGGACGGCAGCGCCAGGGTGCGCTCCGCGCCGTCGGCGTCCACGCGTCCGCCCACGGCCTCGGCCAGGGCGGCGGCCACCGACAGCCGCTCGCCCCCCTCTGACGACGGAGGGCCCGTCACGGTCATAACCGCGCGTCCGTCTTCCTCGCGCACGGCAATGCGCAGCGTCTCGCCGCCGCGCAGCCCGTCCAGGGCGTCCAGCACCAGGTTGAGGATGATCTGCCGCGCCGCCTGGCGGCCCAGCCGCACCCGCGCGATCCGCTCGCTGCGCTCATACTCCACGCGCGCCTCGCGGTGCCGCGCCTCCAGGCTCACCAGCTCCATCACCTCTTCCAGCAGCTCGTCCAGCGTGGTCTCTTCCGGCCCCGCGCGCTCGGGGCGGGAGAGGCGCAGCAGGAGTTCCACGCGCTGGCTGACGCGCTCCAGCTCCTCGCCCAGCACGGTGGCGTAGCGCAGCACGTCGCTGCCCTCGCCGGGCGCGCGAGAGAGCCGCCGCTTGAGCACTTCCAGGTTGATGACCATGGAGTGCAGCGGGTTCTTGATCTCGTGCGCCAGGGCGTCGGCAAGCCGCTCCAGCAGGTCGAGCTTGTTGGCGCGTACCTGCAGCGGATCGGCGACCGCCAGGGCGGCGCCGGAGACGGCGGTGCGGATGGAGTCGCTCAACGTAATGCGATTCAGCGTCGGGGCGCCGGTTTGATGGCACGGCCGGAGGGCCGCCTGCCACGGGGGGCCGGCGCCGCGGATGGATCCGGACGGGCCGCGGACGGCCCGCTTTCCCGCGGAGCTAAGCACGATTCGTTCCGCACGGAAACGCGCGGTGAAAAGGGTGAAAGTGCGCGAGGGAAGGAGTGCGTGAGTGCGTTGGTGCGGGAGTGGTTGACGGGCGAACGGCCGACGCCCGACGTCCCGCCATCCCCCGTCCCCTCAACTCACGCACTTCCGCACTCACGCACTTCCGCACTCACGCACTTCCGCACTTCCGCACTCACGCACTTCCGTCCACACGCACTGGTTTCTCGATCAGAACCAGCGGGTGCGCTCGCTGGTCCAGCGCGCGTCCTGCAGCGGGCGCGGCAGCCCCCCCGCCAGGTACGACCCGCCCAGCGGCGCGTACGTGCCGCCGACGGGCGAGTAGCGCGGATGGTAGTCCTCCGGCCGCCCCTCGTTCTGGAACTCGCGCGCGTATCCGCGGCCCCCGCCGCGCATCCCGCGGTCGTAGTCCCGCCCATAGGCGCGGAAGTCGTGTCCGTATCCGCCGCGGAAGTCGCGTCCGTATCCGCCGCCGCGCCCCGTCCTCCCCCGCCCCTCGCCGTACCCGCCGAAGCCGGTGCCGCCGCGCTCGTCGTCGTAGGCGAAGGTGTCGCCGTGCTCGCCGCGGCCGAACGACGGGTCCAGGTCGCGGCCGCTCACGCGCATGCGGCTGCCCTGCGGCTGCGCGCCGCGCGGACGGCGGTAGCCGCGCTCGTGAAAGTCGCGGGCGTAGCCGCGGTCGTCGTTGTAGAGGGGCCCGGTGGTGCGGACGGAGATCCCTTCCGATCCGCCCTGGTACCCAGGCTCGTACCCGCCCACCCACGGCCGCTCCGTGGGCCCGCCGCGTGCCTGGCGGGGGTCGCGATAGCCGCGGTCGTAGCCGTGGTCGCCGTGCTCCATCCGCGTCTCCCACCCGCCGTGCCGCCCGTATCCCTCGTCGTACCGCATCATCCACCTCTCAGTACAGGGTGCCGTCAGGAGGGCGCGGAGGCAGCAACGGCCGTTCCACCCCGCGGGCTAGCGCTCCGTCAGGCGCACGCGGACGGTGAACGGGCCGTCGGGGCGCACGCCGGCAAAGGTCACCTCCTGGCCGGGCTCGCGCTCCCGGATGGCGCGGCGCAGGTCGCCCACGCTGCCGAGGGCGGCGTTGTCCATCCGCGTGAGGATGTCGCCTCGGCGAATGCCGGCGCGCGCGGCGGGCGAGCCCGGCTGGACCGCGAGGATGATGATGCCGCGCTCCACCGGCAGGTCGAACTCGCGGGCCATCTCGGGCGTCACGTCGCCGTACTGGATGCCGATGAACGCGCGGCGGACGCGCCCCGTCTCCAGCACCTGCCGCGCGACGTCGCTGGCCAGGTTGATGGGGACGGCAAAGCCCAGCCCCTCCGCGCCCACTCCGCCCGGCCCGCGCAGGATGAGGGTGTTGATGCCGATCACCCGGCCGCGCGAGTCCAGCAGCGGCCCGCCGGAGTTGCCGGGGTTGATGGCGGCGTCGGTCTGGATGAGCTCGTCCAGGCCGATCTGCTCCTGGTTGCGGTTCAGCGCGCTCACGATGCCGCGCGTGACCGTGCGCTCCAGCGCCAGCGGGTTGCCGATGGCGATGGCCGTCTGCCCCACCTGCAGCTGGTCGGAGTTGCCGAGCGCCGCCGTGGGCAGGTCCGTGCCTTCCACGTCCACCACCGCCACGTCGATGGACGGGTCGCCGCCCAGCACGCGCCCGGTGAGCCGCTGGCCGTTCGCCAGCCCGATCTCCACCTGCCGGCTGTTCCCCACCACGTGCGCGTTGGTCAGGATCACCCCGTCCGCGCGGATGATGACGCCCGACCCGGCGCCGTTCGGCGTGGTTACGCTCACGACGGCCGGCGTCACCTGCCGCGCCACGCGGACCACGCTGGCCTCTTCGCTCTCCTGCTGCGCATACGCGGGCGGCGCGCCACGGAACTCCGTCCCCGCCGCGGCGCCGAACCCGATCCCCACGCCGGCGGCCAGCGCCGCCGCCACCATGCGTACTCCACTCGTCTTCATCTGCCACTCCTCGCCCTGAACACGATCCGCGATGCCCCGCCTCCCTGGATGCGCGGCGGGGCCCGGGCGTTGAACCCGGGCCCCGCATCCGTCGTTCCGTTTGTCGTGGCAGACCGGTCGTCCACTTCACCTCAGAAGGTGAAGAAGCGGTCGAAGGGCGCGGAGGAAAAGAACAGAGGACGCGGAGGAAAGCCGGCATCCGCGTCCTCGCTTCGATCCTCCGCGACCTCCACGTCACACGCGGGTCTTACACCTCGCGGATGCGGATCTGCTTGTCGGACAGGGTGTCGAGCACGTGCAGCGCGTCCATCAGGCGCACGCGCAGGGTGCCGGGACCAATCGCGCCGCTGGCCGCCATCTCCCCCGCCAGGCCGAAGAGGGCCAGCGCGTACGCGGAGGCGAGGAGCGGATCGCCTTCCACGGCCAGAAGGGCGCCGGTGATGCCCGTCAGCGCGCAGCCCAGGGCCGTGACGCGCGTCATCATCGGATGGCCGTGCTCCACGGCAAGCATGCGGCGGCCGTCCGTCACGTAATCCACGGCGCCGGTCACGGCGACGACGCACCCCAGGCCGCGGGCCAGCTCGCGCGCCACGCCGGCCGCCTCCTCCGCGCCGCGGGTGCTGTCCACGCCCCGGGTTCCGCCCACCTCGCCGGCCAGGCTCAGGATCTCCGACGCGTTGCCTCGAACGACGGACGGCTTGCGCGCGGCCAGCTCGCGGGCGGTGCGCGTGCGGTAGCTGGTGGCGCCGGCGCCCACGGGGTCCAGCACCCAGGGCGTGCCGCGCGCCACGGCGCGGTCGACGGCGCGCTCCATGGCCTGCACCCAGGCGGGCGAGAGGGTGCCGATGTTCACCACCAGCGCGCTGGAGATGGAGACGAACTCCTCCACCTCCTCGTTGGCGTGCACCATGGCGGGCGAGGCGCCGATGGCGAGCAGCGCGTTGGCGGTCACGTCCATTGCTACGTAGTTGGTGATGCAGTGCACCAGCGGGCCGGCGTCGCGCAGGCGGTCCAGCGCGCCCCAGGCGTCGAATCGGTCGTTCACGGTTGCGGCGGTTGCTGCAGGGTTCATGGGGGGACCCGATACTGCCAGAGGTGCGCAACTTACGCGCTCGCGGCGCCGCCGTCAGCCCGTCCGCGAAAGAATCGCCCCCGGGCGGCGAGGCCCGGGG
>DATABT010000003.1:0-3270 GCA_036259455.1 Longimicrobium sp.
GCACGAAACGGACGTCACCATCGCGGACCTGGTCGCCGACCTGCGCGCGCCGACCCCGTCCGCGGCGGCGGAGGCGGCGGTGCCGGACGCGATGGCGGTACGGCGCGAGCTGGCGGACCTGCGCGAGCGGATGGCGCGCTGCACGCGCGAGCAGGTGGAGCGCGGGCGCGAGAGCCTGTTCAACGCGCGCCTGGACCTGCGCGACGCCGGCGAGCGGATGATCCGCCGCGGCCGCGACCGGACGGCTTCGCTGGCCGCGCGGCTGAACGCGCTGTCGCCGCTGTCGACGCTGGCGCGCGGGTTCGCCGTGCCGCAGGACCCCGCCGGCCGCGTCCTGCGCCGCACCGCCGACTTCGCCCCCGGCGACGCCTTTCGCCTGCGCGTGGTGGATGGGACCGTGGAGGCGCGGGTGGAGGGGACCGAGCAAACGCCCCCTCCGCTCGACTGAGCTCAGGCTCGCAGTGCCGGGAGAGGTCCGTGATGTCGATTCTCGTGCAAGGTGGCTGGCATCGCGCCGCGCCCCCTCCGGGCTCGCATTACTCGCCCACCTCCCCCAGAAAATCCTGGGGGAGGTTGAACTTCGATCTCGCGCCGGGAGAATTCCGATGCGCAGAACGATTCGCGGGACCTCGCCCGAACTGGAGCAGGCTGCGCACACCATGCGCCGCCAGCCGACGCGCGCGGAAGAAGTGCTCTGGGGTGCGCTTCAGAAGAAGCAGGCCGCCGGGCTCAAGTTCAGGCGGCAGCATCCGGTGGGCCGGTTCGTCCTGGAGTTCTACTGTCCGTCGCACGGGCCCGTGGTGGAGGTTGACGGCGGAGTGCACGACGAACAGGTGGAGCGCGATGCCGAACGGACACGGGTGCTGGAAGCACACGGCTATCGCGTCCTGCGCTTCCGCAACGAGCAGGTAACGAACGAACTACCCTCGGTAGTGCAGGAGATCGCCGCCGCTGCGGAAGCTCGGGCGACCACACCCAAGCCTGCATGACCCAACCTCCCCCAAGGGTTTTGGGGGGAGGTGCGAGCCTGAGCGAGCGGAGGGGGCGTCCGCGCGGGACTCGCCGTGGCGCATGGCAGCGTCGGCAATCCCAACCTCCCCCAGGGTTTTTTGGGGGAGGTGCGAGCCTGAGAGAGCGGAGGGGGCGCCCGCGCGGAACTCGCCGAATCGCATCGGAGCGTCCGTAACTCCAGCCTCCCAACCGTTTCTGGGGGAGGTGCGAGCCTTGAGCGAGCGGAGGGGGCGCTCGGCGGAAACCTCCGAAGCGAAACCTGCGTAGCCGTTCACGAACTTCCCGTTCCCTCGTTGTGACGATGAGCACTACATCCCCATCCGCCGACCCGCACGCGGGCTGGACGCTGGAGGCCGCGCTCGACCGCCTGAACGAGATCGTGGGGCGTATCGAGAGCGAGTCGCTGGAGCTGGACGAGTCCCTCGCCCTGTTCGAGGAGGGCGTGCGGCTGCTGCGCTTTGCCGAAGGCGTGCTGAACGGCGCCGACGAGCGCATCCGCCAGCTGCTGGACGACGGCAGCGGCGGCTCGCGCCTGGAAGACTTTCGCGAGGAGCCGTGAGCCCTTTCGCCGTGACCGATCCGCCCACCTCGTTCGACGTGCAGGCGTTCCTGCGCCGCGAGCGCGACCGCGTGAACGGCGTCCTGGCCGCGCTCACGCCCGCGCTGGCGAACGGCGCCCCGCCCGCGCTGCGCGAGGCGATGCTGTACGCGCTCGCCACGCCGGGAAAGCGGCTGCGCCCGGCGCTCTGCGTGGCGGCGTACCGCCTTGTGCGGCCGGAGCCCACGCCGGAGGCGGTCTACCGCCTCGCCTGCGCGGTGGAGATCGTCCACACCTACTCGCTGGTGCACGACGATCTGCCGGCGATGGACGACGATGACCTGCGCCGCGGCCGTCCGACCGTTCACGTGGCGTTCAGCACGGGCACTGCGCTGCTGGCGGGCGCGGCGCTCGTCCCCGTTGCCGTGCGCGTGCTGGACGACGCCGCACGCGAGCTGGGGCTGGACGCGCCGGCGCGCGGGTGGCTGGTGGTGGAGCTCTGCCGCGCGGGCGGCGCGCAGGGGATGGTGGGTGGCCAGTGGCTGGACCTGCGCGGCGAGCACCCGGGCATCGAAGTGACGGCGGACGAGCTGGAGCACATCCACCGCCTCAAGACGGGCGCGCTGCTGGCCGCGTCGCTGCGCCTGGGCGCGATGGCGGCGGGAGCGGACGAGGCGCGGATGGAGGCGCTGACGGCGTACGGGCGCGAGCTGGGCCTGGCTTTCCAGATCGTGGACGACGTGCTGGACGTCACCCGCACCGACGCGGAGCTGGGCAAGACGGCGGGGAAGGACGTGGACGCGGGGAAGACGACCTATCCCTCGCTGTTCGGCGTGGAGCGGGCGCGGGCGATGGCGGTGGAGCGCACCGTCCGCGCTTTGGAGGCGCTGCACGCCGCGGACGTCCGCTCGCCGGAGCTGGAGGCGCTGGCGGCCTACGTGCTGGAGCGCGGCCGGTGACCGCCCTGCGCGAGCTGTTCGCCCCGCTGCTCTCGTGGAACCCGCCGCTGGCGCTCGCCTTTCTGGCGATGCTCACGGTGCAGGGCTTCAAGTTCACGCGCACCATCTTCCGGCGGCACCGGCCGGACTTCACCCGGCTCATCGGCACGGGCGGGATGCCGTCGGCGCACTCGGCGTCCGTTACCGCCTTGAGCGTGGGCGTCGGAATCGGGCATGGGTGGGGCTCGCCGATCTTCGCGGTGGCGGCGTTCTTCTCCGTCATCACCATGTACGACGCCACCGGGATCCGCCGCGCCGCCGGCAAGCAGGCGCGCATGCTCAACCGGCTCGTCGAAGACCTGCACGAGCACCACAAGATCACCCCCGAGCGCCTGGCCGAGCTGCTGGGCCACACGCCGCTGGAGGTGCTGGTGGGCGCGCTGTACGGCGCCCTGCTCGCGTTCGCGCTGCATCCGTGATTGTCAAAATGGCTCTGTCGAGCGAGTAGACGCGCAACCAGCATCAACCGCCCGCCGGCACCACGTCCACCCCGCCGAACCAGCCCCCCCATGCTCTCCCGCGTCCTCCCCATCGCCCTCCTGCTGTCGACCGGCCCGGCGCTGGCGCCCGGTGCCGCGGCGCAGGCGGACACCACGTCCGCGGCCGCCGTCCTGCGGCACTACTGCCCGGGCCCGCAGGTGCGGCTCGCGTCCGCCGAGTCGGTGGTGCAGGGGTACTGCGGGCGGATCGAGGACGGGCGGCTGCTGGTGCGCTTCGGCAGGG
>DATABT010000004.1:0-4183 GCA_036259455.1 Longimicrobium sp.
CCACACCCACACCACCCCATCATCCATCGACCCGATCACACCGCCGGCTCCAGCCCGTACCACGCCCGCCCCCCGGACTCCGTCACCAGGATCGCGTAGCTGAACCCGCTGCGCTCCGCGACCCGCCGGGCGCGGGCGAGCACCTGCTGCCGCGTCCCGTCGCCCGAGACGGCGTACTCGCCCGCGGGGAACTCGTACGCCATCCCGCCGCTCCCCTGCACCGCGGTCTGCGGAGCTCACCCCACCTTCGCGCAGGCGTAGACGTTTCGCACGAACGCCCAGAAGTAGCGGCCCTTGGAAACCGCGCTCAGCAGGTTCTGGTAGACCGTCCGCGGCACGCCGTGGTACCAGTACTCGCCGCCGTTCTGGAACTGGACGCCGAGGATCCGGTCCGCATCGTCGTACGCGACGGCGGCGATGTTCGATGAGATCACGGGGACGTACTGCATCACGCACCTCCACGACCAGGGTCCCGCGATGCGGCCCGCGGCTCACCAGCGCCGCGGGCCTGTCCATCATCCGCCCATCACCCGCATTCCGAATACCCGCAGGCGTGGCACTTCTTGCAGCCCTCGGCGAACTCCAGTTGGCTGCTGCAGTCGGGGCAGGTGCCCATGAAGGTTTCGGCCTCGGCGCTGTAGTCGATCAGCGGCAGCTGCTGCACGTCCAGGCTCTCCGGCAGGCTCACCACCTCCGTCGCCCCGCCCACCACCTCGGGGATCAGCTCCTGCTGCACGCCGGCCTTCTCCCGCTCGCGCAGGCCGATGGCCTGGGCGATGGCGTCCGGCACCGAGAGCACCTTCTTTTCGCCGAAGCCGATGGCGCGGTCACTCGAGATGCCGCGCAGCTGCTGGTACACCTCGTTCACCGGAATGCCGAAGCGCAGCGCCAGCGACACCAGCCGCCCGATGGCCTCCACGTCCGCCATGGCCACGGAGCCCGCCTTGCCCAGCGTGGCGAACACTTCGAACGGATGGCTGGCGTCGTCCTCGTTGATGGTGACGTACACGTCGCCCAGCGGAGACGTCATCTTGCGGGTGGTGCCGCGCAGCACGTTGGGGCGCTTGCGCTTCTGCCGGCGGATCTGCTGCGCCTGGTGCTCGGCCTGGCTCAGCTCGCCGCGCAGCCGGCTCATCTCGCGCTCCAGCTTGGCCATGCGCTCGCGCGCCTCGGCCAGCTCCGCCTGCGCCGCGTTCACCTTCGCGGCATCCTCCGCCTGCTGCGCCGGCGTCTTGGTGGCCCCCGTGCTCAGCACCTGGCCGTCGCGGGAGCCGTCGCGGTACACCGTGACGCCCTTGCACCCCAGGTTGAACGCCATCTCGTAGATCTTGCGGACGTCGTCTACGCTGGCCTCGTTGGGGAAGTTGGTCGTCTTGCTGATGGCGCTGTCGCAGTGCTCCTGGAAGGCCGCCTGCGCCCGCACGTGCCACTCCGGCGTGATGTCGTGCGCCGTGCTGAACGCGCGCTGCACCGCCTCGGGCACCTCGGCGAAGTGGATGTGCCCCTCGCGGGCGATGCGCTCCATCAGCTCGTCGCTGTACCAGCCGCCGTCCTTCGCCGCCTTCACGAAGTCTTCGTTCACGTCCGGCATCAGCGCGCCCGCCTGGTTCCGCATGAAGGCCACCGCGAACAGCGGCTCGATCCCGGACGAGCAGCCGGCGAAGATCGAGATCGTACCGGTGGGCGCGACGGTCGTCACGTTGCAGTTGCGCAGCCGGCGCATGGGGCGGATGCGGTCGCCGTTGGGCGCGCGGGCCGCCGTCTCGTCCGGACCCCAGATGGAGCGCTCCCACTCCGGGAACACGCCGCGCAGCTCCGCCAGCCGCTCGCTCTCCTTCTTCCCCTCCTCGTCCATGAACTCCATGATCCGCCGGCCCACCTCCACGCCCTCTTCGCTGTTGTACGCGATGCCCAGGCGCACCAGCAGGTCGGCGTAGCCCATTACGCCGAGCCCGATGCGGCGGATGCGGTGCGCCAAATCGGTGATCTCGGCCAGGGGGTACTGGTTGGCGTCGATCACGTTGTCCAGAAAGTGCGTCGACAGGCGCACCACCCGGCGGTACTCCTTCCAGTCCACCCGGTCGTACCAGGGCTCCGTGGCCGGCACGTCGTCGCGCACAAAGGCGCCCACGTTCACGCTGCCCAGGTTGCACACGTCGTACGGCAGCAGGGGCTGCTCGCCGCAGGGATTCGTCGCCTCGTAGCTTCCCAGGTGCGGGACGGGATTGTAGAAGTTGGCGCGGTCCACGAAGAAGACGCCCGGCTCGCCCGTGCGGTGTGCGTTCTCCACGATCTTGTCGAAGATGCGGCGCGCGTCCTTCTGCCCGATCACCTCCCCGCCGCGCGGGTTGATGAGGTCGTACTCCTCGCCCTTTTCCACCGCGCGCATGAAGGCGTCGGTAATGGCCACGGAGATGTTGAAGTTGGTGATCTGCGTGATGTCCTGCTTGCAGTCGATGAACTCCTCGATGTCCGGGTGGTCCACGCGCAGAATGCCCATGTTGGCGCCTCGGCGCGTGCCGCCCTGCTTCACCACCTCGGTGGACGAGTCGTACAGCTTCATGAAGCTCACGGGCCCGCTGGCCACGCCGGTGGTGCTCTTGACGATGTCACCCGAAGGGCGCAGCCGGCTGAACGAGAAGCCCGTGCCCCCGCCCGACTGGTGGACCAGCGCCATGGAGCGCAGCGTGTCGTAGATGCCGCTCTGCCCGTTGGAAAGGTCGTCGTCCACCGGCAGCACGAAGCAGGCGCTCAGCTGGCCCAGCGGACGCCCCGCGTTCATGAGCGTGGGCGAGTTGGGCTCGAACAGCCGGCGCGTCATCAGCAGGTAGAACTCCTTGGCCAGCGCGTGCACCTCGGCCTCGCCGGCGCCGTACTTGGCGTCGGCACGGGCAATGGTCAGGGCCACGCGCCAGAACATCTCCTCCGGCTCCTCCACCGGCTTGCCGTTCTCGTCCTTGCGCAGGTAGCGCTTGGCCAGGACGATGCGGGCGTTGTCGCTCAGCTCGGCGCGGGGCAGGTTAACGCCGGGTACGGGTGCCGTGGTGGCCGTGGAGGGAGGGTTCATCGGGACTCCTGGTGCTGACGGTTTCTGACGACGGCAACGGCGAAAACGGATGTGGCGCAACACCTTCGGAACCCCGGTCCGCGCGCGGGAGAGCCGCGGACTCGTGCACCACATCTAGCGGAAAGCCAAGGTAAGACCCCTACATATTGTGGTCAAGCCTCCCGTACGCGCTCGCAACGTGCGTGCCGTTGATACACCGCACCATCTGTTTAGAGCGATCGTTCAGCAACGGCGCGGGCAGCCGGCGCCTGAGGGGGCCGTGCCGCGGGGCAGCGGTTCGGGAGCTGTTCGGCGGATCGGACCGCCAGGATGGCACCTTGAGGGAGTAGTGCCGGGGCCGGTGACCACCACAAGATGTGGGGGGTTGGATGGATGCTCTCCGACCCCCGCGTTCCTGCCCCGTGTAACGTGCGGATCAGGGCGCCCAAGATAATGCGGCCGGCACCGCCGGTCACGGCCCTGGCACGCCCCCGAGCCGAAGCGGCCAGCGTGTCTCCGCCCGCCTCACGGAACGGTGCGAGATTCGGGGAGGATGCGTTTCCGCCAGCCTCTCGAAAGAGCGGCTGAAGCCCGCAACAAAAGCGGAAAGCCCCGCAAACCGCGCGGGGCTTCACCCGCTCCGGCGGCCGGTCCGGCGAGTGTGCGGGAGAGGGGGTGAACCTGTGCCCTGACCCGTCACGGTTCAGTCACCGTCGAACCGGGCCGGACCTCAAACCGAATCCGAGAAAAGAGACGTGACGTTGATTTCCTGAGGGAGGCGCCGCGCCACACCCCATCCACTCACGCAGGCCGGGCGCCGACCGAAGGATCTCGCCCGCGGAACCGGGAGGCAGCTCCCTGCCACGGACCCATCCTCCCAGATGGGGGCGAGGAGATCCTTCGGTCGCGCCCATGGAACAGTGCCCGGGCTTGTTTCACGTGGGCGCTCCTCAGGAAATCAACTGACTCTCTCTGCGGATTCGGTATCACTCCCTCCCCCGCACTGCTGTCCGGTTAGAAGTTGAAGAGTTGCAACTGGTTAGGAGCAGGCAGGGTAGCGCTTGTGTAGTCGGGGCCTGAAAGTGCTTGTCGCAACTCGGTTCTTTGGAAGATATGGACACTCAGGATCTGTAGCAA
>DATABT010000005.1:0-8843 GCA_036259455.1 Longimicrobium sp.
CGCCCTGCTGCGGGTGCGGTGTTGAGGCCGCGCCGAACGCGTCGAGCGCGGCGGGCCCGCCCGTCCGCCGGCGCCACCACGCGGCCGCCAGGATGGCGGTCCCTCCCGCCACCCCGCCCAGCAGGGCCACCAGCAGGGTGATGGCGTATTGCCTCATGCGCCGCCTCCGGGCGCGAAGAGCACGTCCATAAGGTGGTCCAGCACGGCGCCGGCCTCCACCATGAACAGGCTGCCGGGGACGCCGCCCGTGGTACGCACCAGGGCCTCCAGCCGGTCGCGCGCGGCGCGCTGGATCCCTGTCGGGCCCAGGTCCCGGAACGCGCGCTGCATCCGCGCCGGGAGCGTGGCCCAGGGGCCGCCCACGGGTGCCAGCTGCTCGCGCGCCGCCTGCACCAGCACCTCGTGAAAGCGCTCGATCTCCATCGGCCCCTCCAGCCAGCGGATGCCGCTGACCACCCGCTCGTCCGCGGCCATGTGCGAGGGGAGGCGCACCGTGGGGCCGTACTCCCGGGGCTGCGCCCCGTCCCGCTGGATGCGCACCGGCTCGCCGACGACGGAGCCTCCCGAGTTCGGCGCCACCTCCAGCCGGGCGGCGCCGCCGGACGGGGTGACCAGGCCGCGGGCCACCTCCTGCTTGGGCGCGTTGCTCAGCACCAGCCGCGGGGGCACCTCGCCGGGGGCGGTGCCGGCGCCGTGCGCCAGGATGCGCAGCAGGGCGCCGCGGAAGGGGTTGTCGGCGCGCTCGTCCCAGTCGCGCCACAGCCACTCCAGGAACCGGCTGCCGTTCCCCGCCAGCACCACGCGGGCCAGCGGCTCGTCCGTGCCGCCCTCGCGCACCGCGCGGTGCAGCACGCCGGTGTAGTAGGCCAGCGCGGCGAAGAAGTAGAAGACCAGGCCGCGAAAGGCGCCGTGCTCCGGCGTTTCGCTGAAGAGGAGGGCGTTCCCCTCCCGGTACCACGGCGTCCGCACCAGGTACGAGAACGCCAGGGCGTCGTGGTCCTCGGCGGCGTACTTGCGCAGCGGCTCCTGCTGCGATCCGGGAAGGCCGTGCTCCAGCGCCCACTGGGTGAAGGCGCGGACGAACGGGTTGGTGAATCCGCCGCGCTCCCCCCGGCGGACGCGCGGGCCGGTGAGGTCGCGTCCGCCCCAGCGCAGCGAGTCCAGCGCCAGCGCCCGCGACCGGGCGAACGCCGCCAGGTCGGTGGTGCCGCCGCCCACGTCCAGCATCACCGAGAGCTCGCCCGCGGTGGAGAGCTCGCCCCGGCCCAGGAAGTACCGCAGCGCGCTGCGCCCTTCGTCCATGGGCGAGGCCAGCTTGGGCGTGCGGTCGCGCACGGCGGCGGGTGCGTCCGTGGGGCCGGCGCCCTCGGGGGTGAACGCGCTTTCCGGCGTTCCCGGCGGCGCCAGGATGGCCCGCCAGCGCCCGCGCAGCGCGTCCTCGCGGTCCCGTTCGAACGCGCGGGGATAGGCGTACGCGAACGTCACGTTCCCCGGCGAAACCCCCGCCTCGCGGGCGTGCGCCAGCACCAGCGACGCCGTCGTCCGCAGGAAGGCGGCGGCCAGAAAGTGCTCGCGCGGCTCCGACGACCACTTGAGGTCGGCCGCCACCCGGTTGCGCTCGTTGTCCTTGACCCAGCCGGAGAAGGGGATGTTCACCCGCAGCCCGACCGGCTCCTGCTGCGCGTCGTACGCGGGGATGGCGGCCAGGTACACCACCGCCGTGTTGAACGGCCGCGGCTCGATGCGCTCGGGGACGAAGAACGACTCCACGAAGAAGGGGAGGTCGGCGCCCGGACGGTTGAGCGGCAGCAGCACGCGGTCGTGCTCCAGGATCTGCTCCTCGCGCTGGCCGTCGCGGTACACGGCCACCACCGTGTTGCTGGTGCCGAAGTCCACCCCCACCTGCCACCGCTCGGCCGTGACGGGGGGAGCGGGCCGGTACTTCGGCAGCAGCACCCCCAGCGCCTGCGGCGCAAGGCCGGGGGCCGTGGACGCCACCAGCTCCAGCACCTCCGGCGCCTGCGGATAGGCGTAGGCGGCCGCTTCCTGCGTACGGCGCTCGTGGCCGATGGGGGCCAGGGGCCGCCCCCCCGCGAACGCCTCCACCTGCAGCGCGTCGGCGGGGTGCACCGAGCCGGCCTGCCGGTCCAGCCGGAACACGGCGTACTGGCCCCAGTCCGCCGCGGAGAACGAGGGCCACACCACCAGCTCCGGTCCCACGTGGTCCGGCCGGATCTGCGCCCCGCTGTACCGGCGCTGCACCCGGATCTCCTCCGTCCTGCGGTCGGTCCCCACGGGGATGGAGAGGGTGACCCGCACCTCGCCGGGGCGCTGCACCTCCACGGTCAGCATCCGCTCCACGTCCTGCGGCGTGAAGTGGCGAAAGAACTCGCCCTTGAGGGGGAGCGCCATCTGCGGCTGCGCGTACGGCGCATCGGTCACCGAGGCGTCGGGGCGGTAGCTACCGAAGCCGTGCACGTTCGCCTGGTCCAGCGGACGGCTAAGGATCACCAGCGCGTCCGCCAGCCAGTCGCGCTCCGGCAGCACCCACGCGCGGCGGTGGCCGGTGCCGGGAAGAACGGTGCGGTCCAGGCGCTCCAGCTCCGGCGGCAGCTCCACCGTGGGCAGCCCCTCGCCGTACACGCCGTCGAAGTGGCCGGGAACCAGCACCAGCGGCGGGGGATCGCTGGGGCGGGTGGGCCGGAGCGCCCAGCGGCTGGGCAGGCGTCCCGGCGTTCCCGTGAACAGGGTGACGCCCGCGAAGGCGTGCGCCCCCGCCTGCCGCAGCTCCAGCTCGCGCGCCATGTCGCGCCAGTCGGCCGGCGGCGCCAGCTCCGCCTGGCTCCCGGGCGAGGCGCGCCGGCAGTCGGCCACCTGCTGGGCCAGCCAGTCCGCCACGCCGCGCCGCACCGCGTCGGCGTCCACGTGCTCCCCCGGCGCCGCGGCGGGGGTGCGCACCTGGGGCAGCACCACCGTGGCCACGTAGCGCTGAAAGGCGAAGGGACGCGCGCGCAGGGGACGCGCGTTTTCACCCGCCGCGTAGCGGAACAGGTACGGGTATGCCTCGGCCGCCGCGTCTTCGGCCGTGAAGAGGATGGTGTACGGTGACGAGGCGAACACCGGCCGCCCGTCCACCCGCGCCACCGTGAGGACGGGGAGCGCGCTGGCCTGCAGCGACTCGTGTCCCGGCGCGCGGGGCGCCAGGTCGCAGAGGGCGTCGGCGTAGTCGCGCACCCGCGGCGACACGGCGTCGGCGCTCTCGGCCAGCGGGACGATGCGCAGCTGCGCCGTCTCCAGCCGCAGCGACTGGGGCCCGCTGCTCCACGCCAGCTCCAGTGCGTCCAGGATCTCGTTCTCCACCAGCGCCCGGGCGGGGTGGCTGGGGTCCAGCATGGCGTCGCGGAACAGGAACAGCCGCGCCCAGGGGCTGGGCACCGACTGCACGCGCGTGCGGTACAGCCCGCCGTCGTCGTCGCGCGGCACCTCCAGCTTGGCCAGCTCGGTGGGTGTGTCCAGCACCGTCCAGCGGCCGGGGGGCAGGTCGGGAACGTTGGTGTGCGGCCGGAAGAGCGGCAGGAGCCGCCGGCCTCGTACGGGACCCGCCATCACGCCACCTCCTGCGGCCGCTGCTCGGATTCGGCGTAGCGGTCGCGCGCGAAGCGCTCGCTTCCCGTACGCATCACGTCCATGAAGGCGGGAAAGCCGCCGTTCTTGCGGTTCGCCGCCTCGGCGTTCCAGTACCGGAACACGGAGTACACGTCGTCCGTGCGCCGGCCGCGCTCGCCCGACCGGCCGTACCCCTCGATGAGCGCGTGGGCGCCCACGCTCGTGGGCGGCCCCGCGTGCACCCCCGCCAGCCGCAGCGCGGGCCGGGAGCGGCGCAGGTCGCGCAGCCACTCCCAGGTGGTCATCCAGTACCGTCCCAGGGCGTCCAGCGTCTCGGACTGGGCGGACCAGGTGTCGCGGGGCAGGCGCAGCAGCCACGCCCACGTGACGCCGTTCAGCGCCGCCCCCAGGTCCGCCGTGGCGCCCCCGTTGGGGCGAAAGAAGCTCAGGAAGGTGTGCATGGCCACCAGCCCCCCCTGCAGCGCCGCGCGCGAGTCGCGGTCCAGCGGCAGGTCCGCCCACCCCGGCTCCTCGCCGGCCACGCCCAGGGCGCGGTACACGGGGAGCGCGCCCTCGCGCGGCTCGCCGCCCCGGGCGGCGAAGTCCAGCGCCGCCAGCGCCGTGAACGCCTCCACGTAGTGCGCCGCGTTGGCCTGGGCCTCGCCCCCCACCTCGTTGCGCTCCTGCTCGCGCGGCAGACTGTCGCCCACCAGGTAGTAGCCGCCGTACCCGGGGTCCCGCTCGCGGTCCAGGTAGCTGGGGAGCGCCCCCGCCGCGTTGTGGGCGAACAGGGCGTTCTCCGGGCGCGGCCCGCCGTCGCCGGCGCCCGTGGGCGTGGGGAGGGTGAAGTAGGGAAGCACCAGCGCCGCGCCGATGCGCTCGCGCGCGGCGCCCCGCACGTCCGCGCGGCCGCTGACGCCGCGGATGCCGTCGCGCAGCGCGCGTCCCACAACCGGGAGCGCCGCGGCCCCGGTGCCGCCGAAGACCGAGCCGGCGGCGAAGAACACGTTCCCCGCCGCGTTGGCGTGGTGCTGCGAGAGGAGCTGGGAAAAGAACTCCTCGCCGCGCAGGCGGTTCATGAACACCGTGCCTACCGACGGCACGCCCCGGAAGCCCAGCGACAGGTCCATCTCCCGCACCCGGCGCGCGTTCAACAGGTCGAACAGCGTTCCCAGGTCCGGCGCCCCCGCCTCCATCACCTGCCGGTCCACGCTGGAGCCAAAGCGCGTATCGGGCAGAAAGTCGTCGTCCGCGATCGGCGACCAGACGGGCGAGTCGGGCAGGATGTCCAGCACCTCGGTGCGAAAGTAGCCCCCCGCGGCGCCGGCGGCGGCCAGGCGCGCGCGCACGCCGCGGTACTGGTCCATCAGGCGGCGCGCGCGGGTGATGGCGGCGTTGGCCTGGTCGGGGTCAACCAGCAGCACCCGCAGCTGCGCGGGGCCCAGCCCCAGCGCGCACAGGTGCAGCAGGGGCTCCAGGGCGCGTGCCCCGCTGCCGCCCAGGGCAAAGTACACCAGCGAGCGCTGGCGGTAGTCTTCGGCCAGAAGGTTGGTGGACATGCGCTACCCCTGGGTGGGGTTCCACCGCGGCACCGGGCAGCCGCGGTAGTGAAAGAATCCGCCCGCCAGCCGCGACCGTCCGAGCAGCTGCGTGCCGATGAGGGACAGGACGATGAACGCCAGCGCCCCCCACACCAGGCCGGCGAACATGCGGTCCATCATCAGCCCCACGGGCACGTCCACGGGGAACGCGGCCGGACGGGTGCTGCAGCTGCCGGCCCGGGCGTTCAGGTCGGCGGTAAGGCCCAGGGCCAGGGGGATCAGGAAGCAGGCCACCATCGACCCCGCCAGCGTGAGCCACCAGTTGCGCACGAAGCGCGGGCTCAGGCTGGCGCGCGGCAGCAGGTAGCACACGACCACCAGCACCAGCACCGCGATCGCGGAGATGATGGCGATGCGGTTCCACAGCGATGCCAGCTGCACGGCGTCGTACAGCCCGCCGGGGTCGGGGGGCTCGCCCTCGCGCGGGGCGGGGCAGGGGACGGTGGCGCCGAGCGGGGCGTGCGCCCAGAGGTGCAGCAGCCAGTTCATGAGCGGGTGTGTTGGACGGTGCGGGGCGCCGGACGCGCCCCCGGAGTACTCAGCGGACGAGCAGGTACACGCGCGCCAGCGGGGGCGCCGAGGCGGCCTGCGGAATGAAGGCCTCGAACAGCCGTCCCAGCCCGAAGGTGCGCTCCCGGTCGGCGGCCTCGGCGGCCTCGAACTGCGCCAGCCAGGCGGGGGTGCCGGCGGGGCGCAGGTCCAGCCGGTACAGCGCGCCGCACGGATCGCCCTCGGCCGCGGCGCGGCAGTCGTCGCCCCCGGGGCTGAAGACGGAGAGGGTGCGCCCGTCCGGCGTCACGCGGACGGGGCCCACCTGGCCGTCGTGCCGGCGCCACGCGGGCGCGGGGGTGTCGGCCGTCACGGTGCGGGAAAAGAGCTCGGCGCGGGTGCGCTCCGCGGCCAGCAGCGGCGCCACCAGCCCCTGCCGTCCGGTGTCGGCGGGCTCCACCCGCAGCCGGAGCGGTGTGGTGGCGGGCGTTTCGCCCTCGATCTTGGGGACGGCGGCGGACGCGCCCTCCGGCACCCACGACGGGTCGAACGTCACCCCTTCCGCCCCGCTCTCCGGCCGCAGCGTAAGGCGGCCGAGGGGAATGGTGGCCATGGGGAACGCCCACACGTGCTCGAAGCGGTCGGCCAGCACGGCGGCGATGCGCATGCCGTCGCCCGGCGCCGCGAAGGCGAAGGCGTACAGCGGGCAGGTGCGCGCCGAATCCGCCGCGGCGCCCCCCGCGGCCCCTGCGTGGCATCCGGAGGGGTCGCCCTCCACGCGCTTGAACGGCGCCCGGGAGACGGCGACCAGAAAGGTGCCTCCGCCCTCCGTCCAGCGCAGGGCGAGCTCGCGCATCCGCACGAACTGCCGGTGGGCCAGGTCGGGGTCCGTCCGCCGGCCGTCGCCCACGATCACGTGGTTCCACGCACGGCCGCTGTCGGCCGCGATGGTGTCCATCACCTGCTCCAGCTCGGTGTTGGCGTCGCTGTAGAAGGCCCGGTTCCCCAGCACGTCCAGCCCGGCGCCGGGCACCTGCCGCACCTGGGTGCCGAACCCGTACACCCGCTGCGGGCTCAGGCGAGCCTGCAGCCCGTCGATGACCGACCGGTAGTCGTTGCGGTTGGGGTACGCCGGGTCCAGGAATCCCTTCATGCTGCCGCTGCGGTCCGCGTACACGGCCACCGGGTGCCGCGGCCGCCCGGGTTCCCACGCTTTCTCGTCGACCGGCTCGACCCAGGACTTGACGACTTCCTGCGTGCACGCCTCCCGGTCTCCGCAGGTCCGGTGATCGGGACACGCGGCAAGGACCAGCAGCAGACCGCACGCGACGGATGCGAATGGGGGACGGATCACGCGGAACGAGGGCCGGGAAAGGACCGGAGGACCAGCAGAAGATTGCGTCAAACGACCGCTCATGGTACTTCCCGGTATCGGGATGCGCAAGAGGCCGCGCGTCACTGTGACACGCGCTGGAGTAACAGCCGGACGGGGACGGAGCGGAGTCCTTCGGGCCGCGGGCGGTATCGCAATCCTGGCTTCTCGACATCCGGAGCACAAGGGTCGGGGTGGTGATGCCGTACCGCGCTTCTGTCGGTCTCACTCCCGCGTTTTCCCACGGCCGCGTTCCCGCGTCATCCGGAGTCGAACGAACCCCGTCCGATGGACGTGGGGCGCTCCGTGCGGCAGCGGTTCCGCCCCGGCCGCTCGCTTGCATAACGGAACGGGAGCCCATCCGGATTCAGACGAGCCCCAGCTGATGATGATCCACTCGCTCCTTCTGCGCCCGCTGTGGGCGCTCTGCTTTTCGCTGGCCGCCTGCTCCGGGTCCGACCGCGCCGCGGACGCCGCCGAGCCGGAATCCGCCGCGCCCGCCGCGCCGGAGGTGCCCGCCATCCCCCCGCTGCGCACGGACAGCGCGGGCCAGGCGTGGGTGGAGCGCACGCTGGCGAGCCTCACGCTGCGGCAGCGGGTGGCGCAGCTGGTGTTTCCGTGGATCAGCGGCCGGTCCATCTCCGCCGAGCCCGCCGAGCACCAGCGGATGCTGCAGTGGGTCAGCCGCGACGAGGTGGGCGGATTGATCGTCTCCACCGGCGCGCCCGTCGCGCTGGCCGCCAGGCTGAACGCCGCCCAGGCGCGGGCCGGCGTGCCGCTGCTCATCGTCAGCGACCTGGAGACGGGGCCGGGGATGCGGCTGAACCCCGGTGGCACGCGCATGCCCCCCGCGATGGCTTTCGGCGCGGCGGACGACACGGCGCTCGCGCGCCAGGCCGGCCGCGCGACCGGGGCCGAGGCGCGCGCCGTGGGCATCCACCTCACGCTGGGGCCGGTGCTGGACATCAACTCCAACGCGGCGAACCCCATCATCAACGTTCGCTCCTTCGGCGAGTCGCCGGAGCGCGTGGCGCGGCTGGGCGCCGCGTGGCTGCAGGGCGCGCGAGAGACGGGGCTGCTGAGCGTCGGCAAGCACTTTCCCGGGCACGGCGACACGCACGTGGATTCGCACGTGGGCCTGGCGCGCATCGAGGGCGACTCCGCGCGGCTGGCGAGCGTGGAGACGGTGCCGTTCCGCGGCGCCATGCGGGCGGGGATGGACGGCGTGCTGGTGGGCCACATCGCCGCCGTGGGGATCGAGGGGCCCAACGCGCCGCCGGCGTCCCTGTCGCCGCGGATGATCGGGATGCTGCGCGGGCCCATGGAGTTCCGCGGCATCGTGTTTACCGACGCGCTGAACATGGGCGGGGTGACGCGCCGCTACTCCGTCACGGAGGCGAGCATCCTGGCGCTGCTGGCGGGGGCGGATGCGCTCCTGCAGCCGCCCGGGCACCCCGCGGTGATCGACGGCATCGTGGCCGCGGTGGAGAGCGGCCGCATCCCCCGCGCGCGCATCGACGAGGCCGCGCGCCGCGTGCTGACCGCCAAGGCCGCCGCCGGCCTGCACCGCGGCGCCCGCGTGGACCCCGCCGCCGTCGACGCCGCCGTGGGGACGGAGGCGCACCGCGCCCTCGCACGCCGCGTGGCCGAGCGCTCGCTGACCCTCGCGCGAGACCGCAACGGCGCGGTGCCGCTGCGGCGGGGCGCGCGGGTGCTGCACGTGACCTACACGGACAACGGCCGAGGCTCCGCCGGCGGCGTGCTGCAGCGCGAGC
>DATABT010000006.1:0-10386 GCA_036259455.1 Longimicrobium sp.
CACCTCCCCCAAAACCCCTGGGGGAGGTGGGCGAGGTTTACGAGCCCGGAGGGGGCGCTCGCGCGGGCTGTCCACGTGAAATTCTCTCCCCTCTCCGCGCAGGAAGGGGCCGGGGGAGGGGCCCCGAACACCAGGGAAGCACCGCGATGAAGCGCACCGCCATCGCCGCCATCGTAACGGCCGCCGTCCTTCCGCTGGCCGTCACCATGTCCTGCACCTTACGCCAGGTGAAACCGACCATGCAGACCGTGCACACCGAGAACGCCCCGGCCGCCATCGGCCCCTACAGCCAGGCCATCGTGGCCAACGGCTTCGTCTTCACCGCCGGCCAGGTGCCGTTCGATCCCCGGACCATGCAGGTGGTGGAGGGCGATATCGCGGCGCAGACGGAGCAGGTGATGAAGAACGTGTCCGCCATCCTCCGCCAGGCCGGCGCCGACCTCTCCACCGTGGTCAAGACGACCGTGTTCCTGCGCGACATGAACGACTTCGCCGCCATGAACGAGGTGTACGCGCGCCACTTCGGCGACCACAAGCCCGCGCGTTCGACGGTGCAGGTGGCCCGCCTGCCGCGCGACGTGGCGGTGGAGATCGAGGCGGTGGCGGTGCTGCTGGACCGCTAATTGTAGCAGGGCTCCGGGCGTCCTTCCGCCGGTGCGGGGGGCGCCCCGCTTTTTTCTCTTTCGTCCGCAACCTGACCGATCTCTTCGCGAGCGAGCGATGCTGAATCCGCACATCTTCCGGCAGTACGACATCCGCGGCGTGGTGGGCCCCGACGTGACGGCCCAGGTGGCCGAGGGGATCGGCCGCGCCTTCGCCTCGCTGGCGCGCCGCCGCCTGAAGAAGAACGCCCCCGTGCTGGCGCTGGGCCGCGACAACCGCCTCACCTCCGAAGACCTGGCGGCCGGCGTGCGCCGCGGGATGATGGCCGCGGGGGCACAGGTCGTGGACGTCGGCCTTGTCCCCACGCCCGCACACAGCTTCGCGGTCGCGCACTACAGGCTGGACGGCGGACTGCAGGTCACCGGCTCGCACAACCCGCCGCAGTACAACGGGTTCAAGATGACGCTGGGCGGCCGCAGCGTGTTCGGCGACTCCATTCAGGAGATCCGCCGGATGATGCAGGAGGAGGACTTCGAGTCCGGCGAGGGGAGCGCGCAGACCCGCGAGGTGCTGGAAACCTACATCAAGGTCCTGGCGGGCAAGTTCGACATCAACCGCCCCATCAAGGTCGTGGTGGACTGCGGCAACGGCACGGGCTCCATCGTTGCGGTGGACCTGATCCGCGCGCTGGGACCCAACGTGGAGGTCACGCCCCTGTTCTGCGAGAGCGACGGCACCTTCCCGAACCACCATCCCGATCCCGTCGTCGACAAGAACCTGGCGGACATCATCGCCAGGGTGAAGGAGATCGGGGCGGACCTGGGCGTGGCCTTCGACGGCGACGCGGACCGCATCGGCGCCATCGACGACAGGGGGAACATCGTCCGCGGCGACACGCTGCTGCTGCTGTACGGGCTGGACCTGATCCAGAAGCACGGGCCGGGGCAGAAGGTGGTGCTGGACGTCAAGTGCTCGCAGCAGCTCACGGACGTGCTGGAGGCCAACGGCGGCGTGCCCATCATGAACGCCACGGGCCACTCCCTCATCAAGGAGCGGATGAAGGAGGAAAAGGCGCTGCTGGCCGGCGAGCTGAGCGGCCACATCATGTTCGGCGACGACTACTACGGCTTCGACGACGCGCTGTACGGCGCCATGCTGCTCATCGACATCGTGGCGCGCAGCGGGCGGCCGCTGAGCGAGTGGCTGGCGGAGTTCCCGCAGTTCGTCTCCACCGCCGAGCTGCGCTACCCGGCCACGGAGGAGACCAAGTTCGAAATCGTTGCCCGCGCCACGGAGCACTTCCGCAGGGACCACGAGGTGATCGACGTGGACGGTGCCCGCGTGCTCTTCGGCGACGGCTGGGGCCTCATCCGCGCCTCCAACACCGAGCCCGTGCTGGTCGCCCGCTACGAGGCGCGCACGGCGGAGCGGCTGGCGGAGATCCGCGGGCTGATGGAAGGATGGCTGCAGGGCGAGGGGATCGGCCCGGCGAGCGTGGGGCACTGACGGAACGCAGTGCGTGAGTGCGGAGGTGCGTGAGTGCGTGATTGGGTCCGTCGCGGTGGCGAGCCCTTGCCGCGCCCCCTCCCGCTCGTCGCCTCGCGACCTCCCCCTATAACCCCCGGGGGAGGTTGGGCACGGGACGGCCTCGCTGCGGTGGTGGGTCCGGTGCTCGCGGAACCCTGTGCGGGAACGGAGAGGGATCCGCGCGGGCCCGGCGGCCCGGCCTCTCCGGGGGTACAGGGACGCCCGCCTTCAAGCACGAACCCCCGCGCTCGACCCAACCTCCCCCAGGGGTTTTTGGGGGAGGTGGGCGAGGTTTACGAGCCCGGAGGGGGCGCCCGCGCCGGACCCGTCCACCGCGCTCGAATTTCTCCCCCTCTCCCACGCGGTTTGTGGGAGAGGGGGTGGGGGTGAGGGCCCGGAGCGGCGTGCGGACGCAGTGCGGCAGCCGCGCGCCGCGACCGAAGTGATTGACGCAGAACGCGCTTGCTGCTCCCGGGCGGCCCGCGTAGAATGTCGCCCCCTGGACACCGAAGGGTTCGTGCAGAGCAAGACGGTCGTCATCGCGCTGGGGGGCAACGCCCTGGCGCAGCCGGGCGAGGAAGGCACCATCACCCAGCAGTTCAGGCACACGCGTGAATCGCTGGGCGCCGTGGTGGAGCTGGCGCGCGAGGGATGGCGGATCGCCATCGTGCACGGCAACGGGCCGCAGGTGGGCAACGCGCTCATCCGCAACGAGCACGCCCGGCACATCGTCCCCCCGCTGCCGCTGGGGGTGCTGGTCGCCAGCACGCAGGGGTGGATCGGCTACATGATCCAGCAGTCGCTGCAGAACGCGCTGCGCAAGGCCGGCGTGCGGCGGCAGGTGGTGACCATGGTCACCCAGGTGCTGGTGGACCCCCACGACCCCGAGCTCGAGCGGCCCACCAAGCCCATCGGCCGCACGATGGACGAGGAGACGGCGCGGGAGCTGGCGGCCGAGATGGGCGGCGAAGTGGCGGAGACGAAGGGGGGATGGCGCCGCGTGGTCCCCAGTCCGCGCCCGACGAAGATCGTGGAGCGCGAAATGATCCGCTCCCTGGTCCGCGAAGGCCACCTGGTGGTGGCGGCGGGCGGCGGCGGGTGCCCGGTCTACGAGCACGAGCGCTGGGGGCTGGACGGGATGGACGCGGTGGTGGACAAGGACCGCGCCGCCGCCATCCTGGGCCGCGACATCGGCGCCGACGTGCTGGTGATCCTGACGGACGTGGACCGCGTCTACCGGGACTTCGGCACGCCCACGCAGCGCGCCATCGAGCGCCTGACGCTGGCGGAGGCGGACGCGCTCCTCCGCTCCGGCGAGCTGGGCACCGGCAGCATGGCGCCCAAGGTGGAAGCCGCCGCCGACTTCGTCCGGTACGGCGGCACCCGCGCCATCATTGCGCGGCTGGACCAGGGGCGGGAGGCGGTGGCGGGTACGGCGGGGACGGAGATCGTGAGGGGATAGGGTCAGGTCGCCCAGTTCCCAGTGCCCGGTAGCGTTGTTTCCGGGCACTTGAACCCGGGCACCGGGCACTGCTCCTCATCATGGCCGGACAATTCACTCAAACCGGACAAGTCCGTGAACATCCACGAATACCAGGCGAAAGAGCTGCTCGCCGCGCAGGGGATCCCGGTCCCCATGGGCGACGTGGCCACCACGCCGCAGCAGGCGGAAGAGATCGCCCGGCGGCTGGGCGGCGCCGTGGTCGTAAAGGCGCAGGTGCACGCCGGCGGCCGCGGCAAGGCCGGCGGCGTAAAGCTCGCGAACACCCCCGAGGAGGCCCGCCACAAGGCCGAGGCCATCCTGGGGATGCAGATCAAGGGGCTCACGGTCGAAAAGGTGCTCATCGCCCCGGCCGAGGACATCGCCAGCGAGGCGTACGTGGGCATCATCATGGACCGCGCGAGCAGGGCGCCGGTCTGGATGGTGAGCGCCGCCGGCGGCATCGACATCGAAGAGGTCGCCGCCACCGAGCCCGAGAAGATCACCAAGCTCCCCGTCGACACGCGCTACGGCTTTCTTCCGCACCAGGCGTACTTCCTGGCGACCAAGCTGTACAGCGACGTCAGGCAGCAGCGGGCGGCCGCGAAGATCCTGCAGCAGCTGTACAGGGCGTTCGTGGAGGCCGGCGCCTCGCTGGCCGAGATCAACCCGATGATCACCACGCCCGGCGGCGAGGTGAAGGCCATCGACGCCAAGTTCAACATCGACGACAACGAGCTCTTCCGCCGCCCGCAGATCGAGGCGCTGCGCGACACGTCGTCCGAGGAGCCCGCCGAGGTGACGGCGCGCGAGGCCAGCCTCACCTTCATCAAGCTGGACGGCGACGTGGGCTGCGTCGTCAACGGCGCCGGGCTGGCGATGGCCACGATGGACCTGGTGAAGTACTACGGTGGCGAGCCGGCGAACTTCCTGGACATCGGCGGCTCCAGCAACCCGGAAAAGGTGGTGAACGCGCTCAGGATCATCACCACCGACCCCAACGTGAAGGCCATCCTGTTCAACATCTTCGGCGGCATCACCCGCACCGACGACGTGGCGAACGGCATCGTGACGGCCACGAAGATGATCGACATCAAGGTGCCCATCGTCATCCGCCTGACGGGCACCAACGAGGAGATCGCGGTGAAGATCCTGGCCGACGCCGGGTTCAGCGCCATGACCGACATGGACGAGGCCGTAAAGCGGGCCGTCGCGCTGGCAAAGGGGGAGGCCCAGTGAGCATCTTCATCGATCAGAGCACCCGCCTCATCGTGCAGGGAATCACGGGCCGCGACGGCTCGTTCCACGCAAAGCAGATGATGGAGTACGGCACCAACGTGGTCGCCGGCGTCACGCCGGGAAAGGGCGGCCAGACGTTCGAGGGATCGGTGCCCGTCTTCAACACCGTCCTGGAGGCCGTGCAGGCCACGGACGCGAACGCCTCGGTCATCTACGTGCCGCCGGCCGGCGCCGCGGACGCCATGTTCGAGGCCGCCGACGCGGGCGTGGGCTTCATCGTCTGCATCACCGAGGGCGTGCCGGTGCTGGACATGACCCGCGTCTACCCGTACGTCAGGGAAAAGGGCGCGCGGCTGCTGGGGCCCAACTGCCCGGGGCTCCTTTCCGCCGGCAAGAGCAAGGTGGGGATCATCCCCGGCCACATCACGGAGCCCGGCCCCGTCGGCCTGGTGTCGAAGTCCGGCACGCTGACCTACGAGGTGGTCTACAAGCTCAAGGGCGCGGGCATCGGGACCACGACGTGCGTGGGCATCGGTGGCGACCCGGTGAACGGCACGTCGTTCATCGACTGCCTCGCGGCGTTCGAGGCGGACCCGGAGACCAGGGCGATCGTGATGCTGGGCGAGATCGGCGGCACGGACGAGCAGGACGCCGCGGCCTACATCAAGGCCAACGTCACCAAGCCCGTCGTGGGCTTCATCGCCGGGCAGACGGCGCCTCCGGGGCGGCGGATGGGGCACGCGGGCGCCATCATCAGCGGCAGCGCCGGCACGGCCGAGGAGAAGATCCAGGCCTTCCGCGACAACGGCATCGGCGTCGCCCAGCGCCCGCTGGACGTCGTCGGCCTGATCCAGGACGCGCTTTGAGCGAGAGTGGCGGCAAACCGGCGGGGCGCGAGGTGCGCCTGACGGAAATCCTCCGTCCGGAGCACGTCGTGGCCCCGCTCCCCGCGGCGTCGGTCTACGACGCCGTGAACGCCCTTGCGCGCACGCTGGTGGGCACCGGCGACGTGACGGAGCCGGAAAAGCTGAAGCGGATGTTCAGCGAAAGCCGGGTGCGCGACCTGATCCACGTGGGAAACCGCGTGCTGATGCCGCACCTGCGCACCGACGCGGTCGATACGCTGCAGGTGGCGCTGGGGGTGGCGCCCCGTCCGCTCCCCGAGGCGCCCGACGACGTGGACGCGGTGGCGCAGGTGGTGGTGCTGGTGCTGGCCCCCCTTTCCGCCGCCGACCTGTACCTGCAGACGGTGGCGGCGCTGGCGCGGGTGCTTCGGCACGACCACGTGGTGGAGCGGCTGGTGGCGGCGCGCAGCCCCGCCGAGGTGATGGCCATCCCCGAGATCCGCGCCATCATCATCGAGCCGCGGCTGCGGGTGCGCGACGTGATGACCGAGCGCGTGTACCGCACGGAGCCCGACGCGCCCGTGCAGGCGGTGCTGGAGCTCATGGCCGAGCACAAGCTGCACGCCGTTCCCGTGGTGGGCGACGATCGGCAGGTGCTGGGGATGGTGACGGACCGCGACCTGCTGCGCCACTTTCTCCCGGGCGTGCAGCGCCCGGCCGACGCCAGCGCCGCGGCCTGGAGCGAGACGCGGGTGCGCGACGTGATGTCGCGCTCCGTGATCTGCGTTTCCGAGGACCAGGCGCTGGCCGAAGTGACCTCCATGCTGGTGAGCAAGGACATCGAGCGTCTTCCGGTGGTGCACGAGGGGCAGCTCACCGGCTTTCTTACCCGCGGCGACATCCTGCGCAAGGTGTTCGGGTTCGCCGCGCCGCCCATTGAACCCATCGACGAGGAATAGAGGCCGATGAGCCGTACCTTCGCCATCATCAAGCCCGACGCCGTGCAGAACGGCCATGCCGGAAAGATCATCGCCCACATCCAGCAGGCCGGCTTCCGCATCCTGGGGATGAAGCTCACCCAGATCAGCCTGCCCCAGGCGCAGAAGTTCTACGAGGTGCACAGGGAGCGCGGCTTCTACGGCGAACTGGTGGAGTTCATGTCGTCGGGGCCCAGCGTGGTCCTGGCGCTGGAGGCGGACAACGCCGTGAGCCTGTGGCGCGAGACCATCGGCTCGACGGATCCCGCCGAGGCCGCCGAGGGCACCATCCGCAAGCTGTACGCGGAGAACAAGGGCCGCAACGCCGTGCACGGTTCGGATTCGGACGAGAACGCCGCCATCGAGATCGGCTTCTTCTTCAGCGGCACCGAGCTGGTGGGCTGATCGAAGTCATCGAAGTGGGTGGGATGATGATCACGGAGGGCCGCCTTGCGAGAGGCGGCCCTTCGTGCGTCGCGACCGGGATGCCGAACGTCGGGATTCTCCCGTCCCGAGCCGCGCACCGTGCCGGTGGTGACGCCGTGGGAGTCGTGGCGAGTTGCGCGCCGCGGCGCGAACCGTGCGGCGCCGGTTTCGCGCACCTGGCCCTGTCCGGTGCGAGGAGGGAGCCGCCACGTACGCGTGTGGCGGATGCGGCACCCGTGACAAGGAGGAAGAATGAGGCGGATGATGCGAACGGGACGCGGGCTCTGGCTCGCGGCAGTGGTGCTTGTGCTGGGCGCACACGTGCCCGCGCAGGCGCAGGGTGGAAGCTCGCCGCTCGCCGGCACCTCGTGGCAGCTCGTGGAGCTGAACGGGCAGCCGCCCGTTGCCGGCGGGCCCACCCTCACCCTGGAGTTCGAAGCGGACGAGCAGCGGGTCAGCGGCTTCGGCGGCTGCAACCAGTTCAGCGGCCCGTACAGCCAGTCCGGCTCGTCGCTTCGCTTCGGGCCGCTGGCTGCCACGCGGCGCGCGTGCGTGGAGGAGGCGTTGAACACCCAGGAGACGGAGTACTTCGACGCGCTGCAATCCACCAATCGGTATGCCATCGAGGACGGCCAACTCGTGCTGTACAGGGGCAACCAGGTCCTCGCGCGCTTCGAACCGGCTGGCGCGTAAGCAGCGCGGCCAGTCTGCGACGGAAAGAGGACGCGGAGGCGCGATGCCGTCTCCGCGTATCTTTCTCTCCGGTACGTCCCCGCGAGGCCCCGCCGAACGTCCGCTCCGGTCCGGCTCGGCCGCACGCTATGCCTGGCGCACCGCGCCGGTCAACACGTAGGGTCCCACGTTGAAGATCGTAAATACCCGTACCTTTGCGCCGCTCGCCGCCTTTTCGTCGAACCAGCGCGTGTAGAGCTCCATCAGGGCCGCGTAGTGCTCGGGCCGATCCACCCTCTTTCCGGACCACCGCTCTTCCCTGGTTTCGCCGAGCAGAAGCGCCGACACGCACTTCTCGACGATGTCCTTCAACTGGAGCCGGACGTCCGTTTCCGAATAGATGCCGCGCTTTACCCCCGCCGCGATCCCATCCCGGTAGTTCAGGATGGTGATCACGTCGAACAGGTGCGCGTCCGTGAGCGCCTGATCGTTCTTCCCGTGCCCGGACGCCTGCCAGACACGCTTCATCGCCCCCTTCAGCAGCGGATTGGTTTCGTACCGGGTACAGGCTTCCAGGGTCAATCGAGTCTGCTCCTGTTCCCGTTGAATGCGCAGCTGGCTCTTGAGGCCACGGAGCTGGACGTAGGCAATGAGCGCCAGCGAAACCGTGGCGATGCCACCGATGATCGCTCCAGCCGCGGTGATCTGCTGCAGGAACGGGGTTACGTCGGTCTGCGTCATCATTGGCCGCCTCGCGCATGGATCGGGGACGACGGCTGATCCGCAGAAATTGGCGCACCCGGCGGCCTCTCCGCAACGATCTTGACGCGCGCCGCACGCGCGAGAACTCCAAGGACCGCCGGAGAGCGGGTGCGCGGGGTCGAAAGACCTGGATCGGGACGGAGAATGGCGGCCGGGGTGTCCGACGATACAGGAAGGAGCGCCGCGCTGTCTCGTCGTGGATGGAGACGGCGGGACGAACGGCCGGTTCATCGCGGAGGCCATCCATTACGGGAGGTACACGTGAGCACACGGCACGTCGTGCATTTCTTCGCCACCCGCTCGGAGGAGGGCGAACGCCTGCTGGAGCGCTTCATCCCGCTCGCGGCCGAGATGGGCTTCGACGTGGAGCCGCACCGCGACTCCGACCCCGTGGAGTACGTTTCGCTCTGTACCAGCGCCGAGGTGGTGGTGCTCGACGCGACGGTGGAGACGGAGCGGCGCCACAACTACCACTTTGCCGTGCCCCTGGCGCTGGAGCACGTGCTGGTGGTCAGCCGCACGCCGCTCCCGTTGAACTTCTACGGCCTGCGCGAAGACATTCCCGACACCGACCGCACGCTGCTGCGCGGAACGCCGCTGTATCCCGGGCGGCTGGACAACGAGCAGATCCTGCGATGGCTGGGCGCGGTGCTGCACGACGTGCGCCCGCACCTTCCCCGGCCGCGCGGCCAGCGGGGATGGTGGGGCACCATGCGCCGGGGCTACCGCGAGAGCTGGGATGCACTGGACCGGCGGCGCAGGGACAGCGGCCAGATCTTCATCAGCTACCGCAGTTCCGACGAGAAAGGGGTGGCGGCGCTCGCGGAGCGCATCCGGCACCCCGGGAGCGGATTTCACGACGCCCCGCGCGTGGTGCGCTGGTTTCCGTCCGGCCTGCTTTCGCGCGAGCTCATGCCGGAGCAGCGGCGCTGGCAGATCCTGAGCTCCATCGACCGGTTCATCGGGCCGGCGGAGGAGCTGTGGGTGTACGAGTCCGCGGAGTATTACGACTCGTGGTGGACGCTGGGAGAGCTGGCGACGCTCGGCTATCGCTTCGCCAACGGCTACCGCGGCGCGCGGCCCCCCCGCCTGCGGATCTACGATCCCGATGCGGACCGGGTGCGTGACGCGCCCGCGGACTACCTGCCGTCGTTGACGCGGGAGCAGCAGAAGCGCATGGCCCGGTGGTACGCCAACAGCGACACGGCCGGGATGGGGCTGGAGTCCGTGGCCGCCATCCGGATGATGGGGCAGCTCCCGCTGCTGCGGCGGTTCAAGTACTTCAGCGACCACGTGTGGTCGGACGCGTTCTGGCGCTTTCCCGTGCTGGACTGCGGGGCCTGCCGCACGCTCGGCGCTCGCCGCAACCGCTTCGACGTGGACGACTTTCTCCATACGCAAGGCCGCAACTTCCGCCGGCTCACCCCGGAACAGGCGGCAGAGGCGGCGTCCGCCGGGCAGATCGCGTGCGAGAACTGCGGCACCGTGTACTCCGTGAGCGCCGCGGAGCCGCACCACTACTGGCTCCCCGTGGTGAACGGCCACGACACCGGCGCCATCTGGATGGCCATCTTCGGCCTGCAGCCCCAGGACCCCGAAGAGACGCGGCTGGTCCCGCTTCCCACGTTCATCACGGAGTCCCGCAAGCCGCTGGCGGCGGCAGGCTCGCGATCAGGCGTGGGCGCCTCCGCGGGCTGACGCACCTCGATCCCGCGCCGCGCAGATCCTCCCCTGCGACCGCACCGGACAGCCACGGCGGCCACGGTCGGCGAATCCGCCGCGGCGCGCGCGAGCAGGGGAACGCGGCTCATTCAGCACGCGGAGCAGGAAGGGCCGCCTCCTCGCGGTGGCGGCC
>DATABT010000007.1:0-6729 GCA_036259455.1 Longimicrobium sp.
GCTGGCGCGGCCGGAGGGCTTTGCCGCCAACCCGCGTCTGGAGAAGGTGCTGCAGAAGCGCGGCGAGGCGGGGAGCGGCGAGCCCAACATCGACTGGGGGCACGCGGAGGCGCTGGCGTTCGCTTCGCTGCTGGCGGAGGGCACGCCCGTGCGGCTCACCGGGCAAGACGTGGAGCGCGGCACCTTCAGCCACCGCCACGCCGTGCTGCGCGACGCGAAGACGGGCGAGCGGCTGAACGTCTTCCACCGGCTGCCGCAGGCAAAGGCCAGCTTCGAGATCCACAACTCGCCGCTCTCGGAGATGGCGGTGGTGGGCTTCGAGTACGGCTACAGCGTGGGCGATCCCGAGGCGCTGGTGCTGTGGGAGGCGCAGTTCGGCGACTTCGTGAACGGCGCGCAGGTCATCATCGACCAGTACCTGGCCGCGTCGTACCAGAAGTGGCAGCAGCGCTCCGGGCTCACCCTCCTTCTTCCGCACGGGTACGAGGGGCAGGGGCCGGAGCACAGCAGCGCCCGGCTGGAGCGGTTCCTTCAGCTCTGCGCGGAGAACAACCTGCGCGTGGCCAACTGCACCACGTCGGCCAACTACTTTCACCTGCTGCGCCGGCAGGCGGCCATGCTGCACGCCGACCCGCGCCCGCTGGTGGTGATGAGCCCCAAGAGCCTGCTGCGCCACCCGCTGGCCGCGTCCAGCATCGACCAGCTGGCGCAGGGCACCTTTCAGCCCGTGATCCCGGACGCCACCGCGGCGGAGCGCGCGGACGGGGTAACGCGGCTCCTTCTCTGCTCCGGCAAGGTGTACGTCGATCTCGTCGGCAGCTCGGACGACCAGCGCAGGGAGCGCGCTGCGGTGGAGGGGATCGAGCGCGTGGCCATCGGCCGGGTGGAGGAGCTGTATCCCTTTCCGGTGGAGGAGATTCGCGCGCTGGCGGCCTCGTATCCCAACCTGCAGGAGATCGTCTGGGTGCAGGAGGAGCCGCGCAACATGGGCGCGTGGACGTACATGGCGCCGCGGCTGGTGGATGCGCTGGACGTTCCCGTGCGCTACGTGGGCCGGCCGGAGCGCGCCAGCCCGGCGGAAGGATACCAGCACCGCCACCAGAAGGAGCAGAACCGCATCGTGTTCACCGCGCTGGGCGGCGCGCCGGTGGCCGGACCGCCCGCGCGCGGCGAGACGCTGATCGGCAAGCGAAAGTGAAAACTGCAGGGAATAGGGAATAGGGAATAGCGGGCAACGGCGGTTGTTGCCCCTGTTCCCTGTCCTCGGTAACCTGTCCCCTTCTTTCTTTTCGAACGTACCGGAGCAGACGAATGCCCGTTGAGATCCGAGTTCCGCCCCTGGGCGAGTCCGTCGTTGAGGCCACGGTGGGCCGGTGGACCAAGAAGGAGGGGGATGCCGTCGCCAGGGACGAGATCCTGGTGGAGCTGGAGACGGACAAGATCACCGTCGAGGTCGCCGCGCAGGCCGCGGGGACGCTCGCGCGCATCGCGAAGCAGGAGGGCGAGACCGTCGGCGTGAACGAGCTGCTCGCCGAGCTGCAGCCCTCGGGCGACGGCGCCGGCGCGGCCGCCCCCGCCGACCAGGCGGGGCTCACCGCCGCGGCCCGCTACGAGGAGAAGCCGGAGTCGGAGCAGCCGGTGGCGTCCGCCCCCGCGGGCGAGGCGCAGACCTCCCCCGCGGTGCGCGCGCTGGTGGCGGAGCACGGGCTGGACGTGGCCTCCATCCGCGGCACCGGCCCCAACGGCCGCGTGACCAAGGAAGACGTGCTCAAGGTCATCGAGGACGGCCGCGCCCGCGCGACGCAGCAGCCCGCGGCCGCGGCTCCCGCGCAGCAGCCCGCCGCCGCGCCCGCCCAGTCCGCGGCCCCGGCGCAGCCCGCGCAGCAGGCAGCGAAGCCCGCCGCCACGCCGCGCGCCACGGATGGTCGCGAGGAGCGGCAGCGAATGTCGCGCCGGCGGCAGACCATCGCCCGGCGGCTGGTGGAGGCGCAGCAGACCACGGCCAGCCTCACCACGTTCAACGAGGTGGACCTCAAGGCCGTCATGGACCTGCGCAAGGCGCGTCAGGACGACTTCGTGAAGCGCAACGGCATCAAGCTGGGCTTCATGTCGTTCTTCACCAAGGCGGTGATCGGCGCGCTCAAGCAGTTCCCGCGGCTCAACGCCGAAATCCAGGGCGACGAGATCGTTCTGAAGCACTATTACGACGTCGGCATCGCCGTGGGCGCGGAGGAGGGGCTGGTCGTCCCGGTCGTGCGCGACGCGGACCGGCTGAGCTTCGCCGCGCTGGAGAAGACCATCGCGGACCTGGGCACCCGCGCGCGCGACGGAAAGCTGACGCTGGAGGAACTGCAGGGCGGCACCTTCACCATCACCAACGGCGGCGTGTTCGGCTCCATGCTGTCCACGCCCATCCTGAACCCGCCGCAGGTGGGCATTCTGGGGATGCACAACATCGTGGAGCGCCCCGTGGTGGTGAACGGCAGCATCGAAATCCGCCCCATCATGTACGTGGCGCTGACGTACGACCACCGCATCGTGGACGGCAGCGAGGCGGTGCGCTTCCTGGTCGCGGTGAAGCGGATGGTGGAGGATCCCACCTCCCTCCTGCTCGAGGGATGATGGAAGTGCGTCAGTGCGGGAGTGGATGAGGAACCAGGAGAGGACGCGGAGCGCTATGCAGCCCTCCGCGTCCTCTCTCTTTGCCTCCGCCCCCTCCGCGCTCTCACACCGTCACGAAAATTGTGGTTTCCTGAGGGAGCGCCCGCGCGATCCTGAACAGCGTACAGGCCGTGGGCGCGACCGAAGGATCTCCTCCGCGAGGGCTGGGACACCGCCTCTCTGCGGGGTGGCGGGTCCGAGAGCCGCGAGCGAGATCCTTCGGTCGGCGCACTGGCGTTCGTGAGCAGGCATGGGCTGGCGCGGTGCCTCCCTCAGAGTGTGTTTAAGAATCAGTCTAACGGCTTGATTTCCTGAGGGAGGCGCCGCGCCGAACCCGCTGCTATGCAAGCACCTTTAGCGCCGACCGAAGGATCTCGCCTGCAGAACCGCGGAGCCAGCTTCCGTGCTCCGAAGCTGGCCCCACGGTGGCGGAGAGGAGATCCTTCGGTCGCGCGCAACCGGTTGTGTATCTTCGGCTTTGCCGTGTGCGCTCCCTCAGGAAATCAAGCGCTTTCGTCAGGAACTCGGAATCTTTAAACACACTCTCAGGAAACCGACGTTCGCGGATTCGGCGTCCGTCGCGAGGCATGCACGAGATCGTGCTCCGCGCTTGCCTCGCACCGCGGCGCGCCCCATGCTTCCCCTCCGCCGTGATCCGTGGCGGACGACACACGACGAATCCGTGCGGTGGAGACCACTCCCGCACTCACGCACTGACGCACTCACGCACGTTTCAGTCATGGCAGAAGAAACCTTCGACCTCGTTGTACTGGGCGGCGGGCCCGGCGGATACGTGGCCGCCATCCGCGCGGCGCAGCTGGGCTTCAAGACCGCCTGCGTGGAAAAGGAGAGCGCGCTGGGCGGCACCTGCGTGCGCGTGGGGTGCATCCCCAGCAAGGCGCTGCTGGACAGCACCGAGCTCTTCGACCAGATCCGCCACAAGAGCGCCCTGCACGGCATCACCGTCGCCGAGCCGCAGATCGACGTGGCGAAGATGCACGCCCGCAAGGACGCGGTGGTGAAGGCAAACACCGACGGCGTGGCGTTCCTGTTCAAGAAGAACAAGATCGAGTGGGTGCGCGGCTTCGGCCGCCTTGCCTCGCCGGAAACCATCGAGGTGCAGGGCGAGGGCGGCACGCGCACGCTGAGGGCAAAGACCATCATCCTCGCCAGCGGCTCCGTCCCCGTCGAGCTGCCGTTCCTCAAGTTCGATCACGAGCGCATCATCGACAGCACCGGCGCCCTCACCATCCCCCAGGTTCCCGGCCACCTGGTCGTGGTCGGCGGCGGCGTGATCGGGATGGAGCTCGGCAGCGTCTGGCTGCGCCTGGGCGCCAGGGTGACGGTGCTGGAGATGGCGCCGACGATCCTCCCCGGCATGGACGCCGAGATCGTCCGTGCCGCGGACCGCGTGTTCCGCAAGGAGGGCTTCGACCTGCGCACCGGCACCCGCGTCACCGGCGCGGAGCGGAAGGGCGACACGGTGACCGTCTCGGTGGAGGGGCAGGAGCCGATCGAGGCGGACTACGTGCTCGTCGCCGTCGGGCGGCGCGCGTACACGGAGGGCATGGGCTTCGAGGAGGCCGGCATCCGCCTGGAGCGCGGCGTCATCCAGGTGGACGAGCGCTTTCACACCGGCGTGGGCAACGTCTACGCGATCGGCGACGCCATCGGCGGGCGGATGCTGGCGCACAAGGCGGAGGAGGAGGGCGTGGCCGCGGTGGAGTTCGCGGCCGGCAAGCACGGCCACGTGAACTACGACGCCGTGGCGAACGTGGTCTACACCTGGCCCGAGATCGCGTCCGTGGGGATGACGGAGGAGGAGGCCAGGGCCGCCGGGCGCGAAATCCGCGTGGGCAAGTTCCCCTTCCAGGCCAACGGCCGCGCCCGCGCCATGGCCGAGACGGACGGCATGGTGAAGGTGATCGCCGACGCCGGGACGGACCGGCTGCTGGGCCTGCACATCCTGGGTCCGCGCGCCAGCGACATGATCGCCGAGGCCGCGCTGGCGATGGAGTTCCACAGCAGCGCCGAGGACATCGCCATGACCGTTCACGCGCACCCCACGCTCCCCGAGGCGGTCAAGGAAGCCGCCCTCGCCGCCGGCGGCCGCGCCATCCACCTCTGATCCTCGCCGGCCGAAAGGCGAAGGGCGCGGAGGAACGAAGAGAGGACGCGGAGGACAGGTCTCGCCTCCGCGTCCTCTTGTTCCCTCCCCCGAATGAAATCCTTGCGCCGAGACCCGCCACCCCGCATTTTGAACGCGTTCATGTGAACGTGTTCAAGAACGCGTTCGCATCCATCCTCCTCTGAACTGTCGAGCGCAACCATGCGCCGAAATACGCTCTGGATCTTCGGCACTCTGCTGGGTGCCGTCGCCTACGGACTGCTTGCCCGCCTCGCGTTCAGCGAATCGCTCCCCATCGCGGAGCCGATGACGTTCGCCTTCATCTTTCTGGTGCCGCTGGCCGTGGGCTACCTGGCCGTCGCCGGCGCGCCGCCGGAGGAGCGGAGGGCGTTCCGCGCCATCCTGGTGCCGCTCGCCACCGCCTTCATGGTGCTGGTGACGGTGCTGGCCGTCGGCGTGGAGGGCCTCATCTGCGTGGTGATGATGACGCCCGTCTTCCTGGTGATGTCGCTCCTGGGCGGTATGCTGGCCCTCATCGTCCGCTCCATCCGCAACCGGCGGATGCGCGTGTCCGCGGGCGTGCTGGTGCTCGTGCTCCCGTTTGCCGCCGGGCCGGTGGAGCAGCAGATCCCGCAGCTGCAGTCGCGGCGGATCGTGGAGAACCGCATCCGCATCAACGCCGACCCGCAGACGGTGTGGGGGCAGATCATCCGCGTCCCCGCCATCCGGCCCCACGAGTACCGCACGACGTTCATCCACCGCATCGGCTTTCCCCGCCCCATCGAGGCCACGCTTTCGCACGAGGGCGTGGGCGGCGTACGCGAGGCCAGCTTTGAGCGCGGCGTGCTGTTCCGCGAGACGGTGATCGACTGGGTGCCGCAGAAGCGCCTCTCCTTCACCATCGCCGTCGACAGCATCCCCACCAGGACGCTGGACCAGCACGTGACCGTGGGCGGCGAGTACTTCGACGTGCTGGACGGCACCTACGAGATCGTCCCCCTCTCCGCGGACGAGGTGGAGCTGCGCCTGTGGAGCACGCACCGGCTGAGCACGCACTTCAACGCCTACGCCTCGCTCTGGACGGACTTCGTGATGCGCCAGATCCAGGGCAACATCCTCGAAGTCGTCCGCGACCGCGCCGAAGCCGTGAAGCGTGAGGCGCCATAGGGAGCGCGTGAAACTGGCCCGTCCATTGCAGAGCCGGAATCCGCCTGTTTTCCGGGAGTGCGCTCCGTTCGCCATGGCGGCGGGCGGTGCCCTCCATCCACCGCGGAGGTAAGACGATGAACCGCAAGCTGACGCTGGATCCGGAAACGCTCATGGTGGATTCGTTCGAGGCGATCGACGCGAAGGAGCCGGCGGGGACGGTGGATGGGCACGAGCTGGAGGAGTACGAGGCCATGCAGTGCAACACGCGCCTCACCTGCTCCACGCGCCTCTGCTGAACGGGCGCCGTAGCGGCCACGCCGTGAACGCGAAAGCCCGTGCGGCACCGTGCCGCGCGGGCTTTCCATGTGTCTGGTTCTAGGGTGCTGTCAGCGACGCCTGCCGCAGTCGCGAGCCGATCAAGGCTCCGCGGTCATTGGCGAGACGCGGCGTTATGTTATGATTTGCGGCACGGGCAATCATGTACTTGACGCACCCCTCCGGTGACGGAAATGCGGGAACTCGATTCCAGGACCGGCATCTTCACCACGCGAAACAGGGTGCGCGAAGAGATCAGAATCGAGCGGCCGGATCATCGGATGCTCGGCATCTACGCTTCCTGGACGCCCGCGCGCAAGAAAGGCCCGCCGACTAACTGGCGGGCTTCGTCTGTTCACCGCAGAACCTTGCGGATGAAGCGCTCGTCGGGACGGGCGCACTTGCCGTGGGCGGTGCACACCCAGCGGACGCCGTAGGGGCGCACGCGCTCGAAGAGCGAGGCGAGCGCGGCGCGG
>DATABT010000008.1:0-5084 GCA_036259455.1 Longimicrobium sp.
CGGATGAGGCCCACCATCATGTAGAAGCTGGTGGTCTTGCCCGCCCCGTTGGGCCCCAGCAGGCCCACGATCTCGCCCTGCGACACCTGCAGGTCCACCTCGTTCACCACGCGGCGCTTGCGATAGACCTTCACCAGCCCCGTGGCCGACAGCGTCGCGCCGCCGGGCACCAGCATGCCGCCCGGCCGCGCTTCGGGCGCCTCGGCCGGCGCGGGGGGCAGGTCCGGCGCCGCGCCGGGCTCGGCGCGGGCGACGGGTTCCAGCACGCCGTCCTCCGCCAGGATGCGGACGATGTGCTCGTCCAGGTAGTGCAGCGTGTCGGAGCCGGGAAAGTTCTCCGGCAGGTTGCCTTCGCCGTGGCGCGCGTACCAGCGCTGGTACTCCTGCCGCACGCCCGTAAGCCAGTTGGCGCGCTCCACGGTGCCGTCGCCGTTCACGCGGTCCACCAGCGCGCGCAGGGCGATGAGCTTGCTCAGGTCGCCCGGCCCGGTGGCGTCCACCAGCGCGTCGAAGCCGCTCACGGGCGCCCTCCCGTGGTGGCCGGGCGCCGCTCGGGCGGCGCGGCGGGCGTCGGCGTGGCGGGCGGCGTGGACGGCGGCGTCTGCGGCGGGTTCTGTCCCTCGGGCGGGGTCCCTTCCGCGGGCGCGACCGCCGGCGGCGCGACGGAGTCCGCGGGGGCCACGCCGGCCGTGTCCACACCGGCCGTGTCCACGCGCAGCGAGTCGGCGCGGGCGCTGTCGGCGTTGATGGGGTCCAGGTACACGCCGCGCTTGAGGCCACGCACGGTGGCGATGTCTACCTCGCCCTCGAAGAAGGAGAGGTCGATCGTGTCCGCGATCACGTAGTTGATGCCGCGCTTCAGGGTGGTGTCCGCGCGCTCCTCGCGGCTGGGGCGCATCCGGTAGAGCGACCGCGCGTTGCCGGTCGCCAGCATCCGTTCCAGCTCCGCCTGCGACGAGTCGCGTTGGGCGGGGCGCACGCTGTCCGGCTGGACGAGGTCCGCGGGAACGGCCATCGCCGCGCGGGCGGAGTCCGCCGCCCGCTGCCCGCCGGTGGGGACGGGCTGGACGGAATCGGCCTTGAAGAAGCCGATGATGGTGTCGGCGAAGATCAGGTCCTGCTCGCCCAGCTCCATCGCGGGCGCGGTGTCGGGCCCGGCGGCGTCCGCGGGGTCGGGGCCGGCCACCCGCGCCGTATCCCACGACTGCCCCTCCGCCGTTCCGATGGCGATCACCCGCTGGATGCGCTGCCCCGGCGTGAGCGCCTCCAGCGAGTCGGCCTCCATGCGGAACCCGCGCGCCAGGGCCACGGAGCGCAGCTTGACGGCGGTGCTGTCGCCGGCGCTCCCCGCCTCCTGCCCGCTCACCAGCCGCTGCAGCGAGTCGCGCGCGAAGAACAGCCGCAGCTGCGGCCCGGTCACGCGCAGCCGCGACTCCACCAGCCGCGCGTTGCCGCGGGAGAGCACCTCGTCCAGCGCCCCCTCGGTGAGGTTCGACTGGATGTAGTCGCCGGTGAGCTCGTAGTTTTCGCCCCGGGCGCGCGCGTTCCGGCGCAGCTCCATCCGCTCCTCGTCGGCGTCGTAGTAGGCCTCCTGCGCCCAGGCGTCCATCTCCTTGCCGTCGATGACCACGTTCCCCTCGGCGGTGACGAACTTTTCGCCCACGGTGGTGATGCGGTCGGCGTCGATCTCCATGGGCTCGCGCTGGCGGCCGCTGCGCGGCGCGACCGTAAGGTGCGGGCGCTCGGTGGCGATGGCCTGCGCGTCCGGGCGCCCTTCGCCGGCGCGGTAGTACTCCAGGTTGGGCCCGCGCAGCGTGGAGCCGCGGTTCTTGTCCGTGAACACCACGTTGCCCGTGGCCCACAGCCGGCCGTTGTTGCCGTTGTACGTGGCGTAGTCGCTGGTCAGCGAGCGCGTGGGGTCCTGGTAGTCCACCCGGCGAAAGAGGTGCACCTCGTTGATGGCCTCGTACAGCACCGCGCTGTCCGCGCGCAGCTCCTCGCCGTTGCTGCAGCGGACCAGGAGGGGGCCGCTGGCGTTGATCACGCGCTGCCCCTCGGCGCCCACGGACACCCACTCGCCCGTCTGGTAGACCAGGTCGCACACGTTCTGCGCCGCGGCTTCGCGATGGAAGCCGGGGAGTGCGGCCAGCGCGAAGAACAGCGGGGCGAGGCGGATGGGCATCCTCACAGCCCGCCTTCGGTGCTGTTCACGCGAATGCCGGTGCTCTTGGCGTTCTTGCCGCGCATGTTGGTAAAGCGCGTGTCGCTGGTGAACCCGTCGGTCACCGCGTGGCGCCCGGCCTCGTCGATGATGGTCTCGCGGTCGCTCCACACGCGGTCGCCGCGCTGGTCGTAGTGCAGCTCCTCGCTCTTGATGATGCGCTGCTCGCCCTTGTCGTTCACGGTGATGAGGACGACGTTGCCGCGCGCCACCATGATCCCCGTCCGCGCGTCGTACTCGCCCGTCCGCGACGTCAGCTTTCCCGGCTTCTTTCCTTCGGAATCGTAGAAGGTGAGGTTGACGCCCCTGAGCTCCGTGACCTCGGTGTTGGGGCGCGTGTACGCCGTGTCGCCGTAGAGATCGGCCTTGAGGATGCCGTTCTCCGTGAGCTTGAGGTTCATTCCGTACGTGCGCTGGGTGGCGTCGGCGTCCGCCGCCACCGGCCCGGAGGCGGCCGGCGCCCCCTTGCAGGCCGCCAGCGCCGCGCACATCAGCAGAATCAAGGGAAAACCGCGCATATCCGATCAGACCGCGCCCGCGCGCATCAGGTCGTGAAGGTGAACCATCCCCACCAGCCGCCCGTCACCTTCCACGACGGGAAGCGCCATCACGCCGAACCGCTCCATCACGCCTACGGCGCTGGCGGCCAGCTGATCGGGCTCTGCGGTCCGGGGGGTGGTGGTCATCACTTCCGATACGGCGATGGTGAAAAAGTGTTCCTCCCGCTCCATCAATCTCGTCAGGTCGCCGCTGGTTACGACGCCCATCAGCCGCCCGTCTTCGTCCACCACCGCAACGGTTCCGCGCCGCTCGGCCAGGAGCACGACCGCCTGGCGCATGGTCGCGTGCGGCGGCAGGGCCGGCACGTCTTCCGACACCATCACGTCGCGCACGCGCAGCAGCAGGCGCCGGCCCAGGGCGCCGCCGGGATGAAAGCGGGCGAAGTCCTCGCGCCCGAAGCCGCGGCGAAGGAGGAGCGCCACGGCCAGCGCGTCGCCCATGGCCAGCGCGGCGGTCGTCGAGGACGTCGGCGCCAGGTCGTGCGGACACGCCTCTTCCGCCACGGAGCAATCCAGGACGAACTCCGCGTGCCGGGCGAGGGCGCTGTCTACCCGCCCCGTGATGGCAACGGTCCGCACGCCCATGCGGCCCAGGTACTCCATCAGCCCGCGCAGCTCCTCGCTCTGCCCGCTCTTGCTGAGCAGGATGGCCACGTCGCCGCTCCCCACGATCCCCAGGTCGCCGTGCAGCGCCTCCACGGGGTGGAGAAAGCTGGCCGGCGTGCCGGTGGAGGTGAGCGTCGAGGCGATCTTGCGGCCGATGATGCCGCTCTTGCCGATCCCGGCGACGATCACGCGCCCCGGCGCGGCCAGGATGGCCTCCACCGCGCCCGCGAACTGGTCGCCGATGCGGTCCTCCAGCGCCGCGACGGCCTGCGCCTCCTGCCGGATCACGCGGCGCGCGCGCGCCAGCGTCTCCGCCAGCGACAGCCCGCCTTCCGCGGCGGCATCGACGCAATCCATCAGCTCCGTCCCGCTCACTCGTTGCCTTCCCCCTTGCGGCCTTCGCGCTCGCGCACGTACGCCTCCACCGCGCCCGCCCACTGGCCGCGCGCGGTGAGCAGCGCCTCGGCGAACTCGCGGACGGCGCCGTGGCCGCCGCGCCGCGTCCCGGCCCAGACGGCGAACGCGCGCGCGTCGCCGGTCGCGTTGCCCACGACGGCCGGGAGCCCCACCCGGCGCAGGACGGCGATGTCCGGCAGGTCGTCGCCCAGGAACGCCGTCTCCTCCCACGAGACGCCCTGGCGCTGCAGGATCGACGTGAGCGCGTTCACCTTGTCCGCGGTGCGGTCCTGGTGCAGGTCGTCCACCTGCAGCTCGTCCGCCCGGATGCGCACCGCGTGCGAGGTGCGGCCGGTGACGATGGCGACGCGCAGCCCGGCGCTCTTCATCATCTGGATTCCCAGGCCGTCCTGGATGTCGAAGCGCTTCATCTCCACCGGCTCGCCGCTCTCCGTGGCACCCAGGTAGATGCCGCCGTCCGTGAGCACGCCGTCCACGTCGAACACCACGAGCCGTACGCGCCGCGCCCGCTCCGCCGGGATCGCCTCAGGCACGCGCCGCCTCCATCCCCTGCCCCAGCGCCGCCCGCAGCGCAAGAACCTCTTCCACCAGCGGCCGCAGGCGGTCCAGCGGCAGCATGCTGGTCGTGTCCGACAGCCCCCGGGCCGGCTCCGGGTGCGTCTCCAGGAAGAGCGCGTCGCACCCGGCCGCCACCGCCGCGCGGACCAGGGTGGGGATGTGGCGCGGCTCTCCGCCGCTGATGCCGCCGCCCTCGCCCGGGCGCTGCACGCTGTGCGTGCCGTCGAAGATGGCCGGCGCGTCGCACGCCTCGCGCAGCAGCGCGAACCCGCGCATGTCGACGACGAGGTTACCGTAGCCGAAGAACGTCCCCCGCTCCGTCACCGCCACGGCGGGCGCGCCGGCGCCGCGCACCTTGGCCGCCGCGCCGCGCATTTCGCGCGGCGCCATCCACTGCCCCTTCTTCACGTTCACCGCCCGCCCCGCGGCGCCCGCGGCCACCAGCAGGTCCGTCTGCCGGCAGAGAAAGGCGGGGATCTGCAGCACGTCCACCACCTCCGCCACCGGCGCGCACTGGTCGGGCTGGTGCACGTCCGTCAGCAGCGGCAGCCCGGTGGCGGCGCGGACGAAGGAGGCGAAGAGCGGGTGCGGGTGGTCCGGGCGCGACTTGAGCTCCGGGTGCGCCTGCGTGGCCACGAACCACGGGTGCGAGGGTAGCTCGATCATCTCCACCAGGTTGCCGTCCGGCGAGGTGCCGCTGATGCGCATTCCCGCCTCTTCCA
>DATABT010000009.1:0-2762 GCA_036259455.1 Longimicrobium sp.
GGGGCGCGCGCGCCGGACTCCAGGCTTGCCACCCAGTGGGCGGCCATCCCCTCCAGCTCGCCCACGATCCAGAACAGCTCGCGCCCGTCTTCCTTGGTGAGCGGGGCCACGGATAGCTGCGTGCGCCCGCCTCGCCGCCACGCCACCACGTAGCCCTCGCCCTGCAGGCGGTGCAGCGCGCTGCGGACGGGGGTGCGGCTGGTCCCCAGCCGCTCGGCCAGCTCGCTCTCGATCACCCGCGCGCCCGGCGCCAGGCGGCCGTTCACGATCAGCTCGCGCAACCGCGCGTACACGCTGGCGGACCGGTCGCGGGGACGGGCCGTCGTGGTCAAGCGACGCTCCGGAAGGGCCGGCGTGGCGGCATCGAAAGGACGGGCTCCGGCGTGGCGGGGTACCGGAAAGGCTGGCCGCGCAGCTCCAGCAGCTACGGAACGGCATACGGCTGCGGAATTGGATACAAACTTGAATACAGTGTCGCGTACAGCGGCCGAGCGCAAGATTTCTGTTCGCGCCGCACACTTGAAGCACCTTCTTTCCGACACGCTTGCGCGACCGAAACCCGAGAAAAGAACAAGCCTCACACGGAGTCAACGGAGAGAACGGAGTTTTCCCGTGCCGTATCCCTCCACGCTCGCGCTCCTTTCGCGGCAGCCAGCGCCAGGACGCGCCCGTCCGCCGACCGATCGAGCGGCCGGCCACGTATTTGAGACGAAGAACGGCGGCGCGGTGAATGATCCCGCCGCGCCGCCGTTCCGCACTTCCGCACTTCCTACCTTCGTACCCTCAGTCGAGCAACCACGCGCGGAACTCGTCCAGCGAGCGAAAGGTGAAGTCCGGCTGGCAGGGACTGCCGTGCCGGTCCGCCCGGCCGTCTCGGTTGATGAGGATTGCGGTCAGGCGGGCCTCCTTTGCCCCGCAGATGTCGCGCGTGACCGTGTCGCCCACGTACAGGGCCTCCTCCGGCGGAACCCGCAGCTCACCGAGCGCCGTGGCAAAGAGCCGCGGGTCCGGCTTCTGGTAGCCGAAATCGGACGAGATCACGATCGTCGTCACCCACTCCGGCAGCCCCAGCAGCCGCAGTTCGGGCTCCAGGAACACCCGCTGCGCGTCGCTCACCAGCCCCGTCTTGAAGCCCTTCTCCCGCAGGGCCTTGAGGGTGGGGATGGTATCGGGGAACAGGTCCAGGTGCTGCATGGAAAGGACGCGGAACAGCTGCGTCACCTCCTCCGCGAACTCGTCGGGCCCCGTGTACCCCCGCTCCGCCAGCAGCCCGCGGAATACCCCCAGCACGTCCACCTCCGGGTGATTCTCCGTGCTCTCCTTCTGCGACAGGTGCGAGCGCTCGAAGAACTCGCGCTGCAGCTCGGCGGCGTCGGCGTTCAGGCCGCGGTAGCGCAGAAAGCTCGAGAGCCGTGTCCACACCTCGGGGCGGTGCTCGTCCGTCCAGATGTCCACGAGCGTGCGGTACACGTCGAACAGGACGGCCCGGGGCTTCAGATCTGAAGGCATGCTTCGGCGTGGTTGATGAGTTCGCGGCGATACCCCAGGTCCAGCCAGGGATTGCGGCTGGTGCGCAGCTCGTAGCAGGCCATGAAGAAGCGCCCGCGCGCGGTCAGGAGCCCGAAGTCTTCTTCCCCCGGCGGCAGAAAGCCGGCGTACGCGCCGTAGAAGTGGCGGATGTACGGCTCGCCCGCCTCGCGGTCGCCCGTGTACCACCAGAACAGGTGCTTCAGCTCGGCGGCCATGCATCCCAGGTCCCAGGCGCGGTCCGCCGGCCGCGCGCGCTCCATGTCGATGGCGGTGATGCCGTGCTCCGGCGCGTGGAAGAAGTGGAGGGGCGTGCAGTCTCCGTGCACCAGCACGTTGCGCCCGCGCCCCAGCAGGCCCGACGCGGCCCACCGGTCCCGCAGCGCCTCCAGCCGGCCGCGCTGCTCGTGCGGAACGACGTCCCAGTACGCCAGCTGGCCGATGATCTTTTCCAGGTACGCCCCGCCCGCAGCCTCGCTCACCCCCTCGTTCCGCGCGGAGCGGGTGTGCAGGTCGGCCAGAAAGGAGGCCACGTCCGACAGCCGGTCGCGCAGCTCGTGGCCGGAGCCGCCGTGCGCCGCGTGGCGAATGAAGTGCTCCAGGTCCAGCCCGCGCACGTAGTCCTCCACCAGCACGCACCCCGTGGCGGCGCTCGCCGCGAGCGCGCGGACCACCTGGTGGGGATAGGCGTCCAGCCCCAGCCCGCGCGCGTAGCACAGGTTCTCGAACTCGCGGCGCAGCAGCGCCTGGCGCAGCTCCGGCTCGCCGTCCTGCCGGCCGTGCAGCCACTTGCGCCCGAAGAACTTGCCCACCACCTCCACGTACGTCCGCCGCTCCGCGTACCGGTAGATGGTCCCGCTGCCGTCCAGCCGGAACACGTCGTATACGGGGGAGGCGACGGAGCACCCCAGCCGCCCCGCCAGCACGTCGCGCGTGAGCACGGCGTGCAGGGGATCGCTCTCCTCCAGCACTCCTACGTACGCGCCGCTCACGCCGCCGCCGCCGCGGGCGGGCGCCTCTCGTACGCGGACGCCGCGGCGATGCGGGCGAGGGCGGCGTCGATGCGCGCCACCTCGCCCGGGTCGTCGTGCAGCACCTCGCGGGCGCGCAGGCGCTGCTGCGGCGCGCCCGCGAGGTGCTGCACGACGACCCGGGCGAGGTGGCGCGCATCGACGCCGCCCTCGCCCGCATTGCCGCGGCGTCCGCGTACGAGAGGCGCCCGCCCGCGGCGGCGG
>DATABT010000010.1:0-4818 GCA_036259455.1 Longimicrobium sp.
GCCGTCCGCGTCCGCCTGCGCGAACGCCACGGCGGCCACGGACGCGTCCGCGCGCAGCACGTCCAGGCCGGCCCGGATGGAATCCCGCGAAAGCAGGGCGGCGTCGTCGTCCAGGTAGAGGATGAAAGGCGTCGCGGCCTCGCGCGAGATGCGGTTGCGGCCGGCGGTGGGGCCGATGCCCGTCTCCGCGCGCAGAACGGTCACGCGCGCGGCGTCATCCCCCAGCTCCGCGCGGATGACGGGCTCCACGGGCTGCGCGGACGCGTCGTCGGCCACGAACACGCGCTCGACCATTCCCTCCACGTGGCGCAGCGAGCGCAGGCACCGCAGCAGCGACGCCTGCCGGTCGCGCGTGCAGACGCCGACGGTGAGCGGGCGGTCGTGGCCGGGCGCGTGGGTCTCGGTCACGTGCGAGGTGCGCGGGAGAGGGTGCGCCGGATCGGATCGTCCGGTGCGGGCGAAAGGATAGGGCGCGGGCGCGGGATGGCGCAACGGGCATGCCCTCTCCCCCGACGGGGGCATTCCCTCGTTTCCTCGCAACGGCGGTCGACCCTTCCCCCAACCCCGCCCAACCACGGGCGGGGTGACGGGAGGGGCGGTGCGAGGCGAGAGGCCGGTGAGCGGCGGCGGGTTCTGGGAGAGCGGAGGGTTTTCCAGCGTGGCGCTGCGCGCGAACCCCCTCCCCGGCCCTGCCCCACAAACTGCGTGGGGGAGGGAGAACGGCACCCGACCCTCCGCCCCGCGATGAAGTTCCCCCCCTCTCCGCGAGGAACGAGCGGGACGGTGCCGGGGTGGGGCCCCCGCGCCGGTGTCATAACCGCCGCGCGGCGCGCGTTGACGACGGCGGAACCCGCGCCGCATCCACGGGAACGGATGCGGACATCCTGCCGCGCATCCTCCGCAACCGCGCCACCCGGGGGCAATCCATGCAGAAGGCGAGATCATCCACCCTGCTCCTTTTCCCGCTCGTGCTCGCGCTGGCGGCGTGTGACCGCGGCGGCACCGGCAGCGAGCCGGGCGGCGAGTACCGGGCCGTGCTGCAGTCGCCCAACGGCGCCGAGGGCGCCGCCGCCATCGAGCTCACCGGCCCCGGCATCCAGTCCGTCACCGCGTCCGCGGGCCGCATCTTCACGCAGAACGCGGAGAACACCACGCGCGTCGTCATCGTCCACGAGCCGGCGGCGGAGATCGCGTTCACCGTGACGATGGCGCGCGGAAACGGGCCGCCGGACGCGCGCGTGGTGGAGGTGGCAGACGGCAACGACCAGCCGCGGGCCTCGCTCGCAGGCTACCGCGTCACCTTCAGGCGCTGAGGGAGGGGACGATGAACATCCATCGATCGCTCCTTCTCTCGCTGGTCGCGGCGGCGGCGCTCGGGGTGACGGACGCGCGGGCGCAGGACATCGAGGCGCTGGCGCAGGCGCGCGGCATTACGCTGCCGCCCGGGTACTACGCGCGGGTGGCGCGGGACCCGGGCTTCTTCGAGTTCCGCCGGGCGTGGCGCAATCGCGCGGTGGGCGGGCGTACGGAGGTACCGGGCGGCATCAGCGCCGCCGTGCTGCCGGCCGAGGGCGAGATGCGGATGGTGGTGGTGATGACGCTCTTCTCCGATTCCCCCGATCCGCCGTTCAGCACCGGGACCACGCACCAGCAGCTCTTCGGGCAGAACCCGCTGGGAAGCCTGACGGACTTCTACCGCGAGATCAGCGGCGGGCGCGTGACCCTGACCGGCACCGTGCTCCCCTGGGTGCGCACGGGCGTGACGCGTTCCGCCACCGTGGGGACGAGCATGGGGCTGGGCGACGACGCGCAGATCGGCCCGTACCTGCTGGACGCGCTGCAGCGGCTGGACCCCGCCGTGAACTTTGCGCAGTACGACAACGACGGCCCCGACGGCGTGCCCAACAGCGGGGACGACGACGGCATCGTGGACGTGACGGTCTTTCAATACTCGGAGATCGCGGCGTCGTGCGGGGGGCCGGGGCCGTGGCCGCACCGCTCCGTGGTGCGCGGGTGGACGGGCGGGCAGCCGTTCCGCACGGACGACCTGCGGCCCGACGGCGACCCCGTGGTGGTGGACGACTACATCATGCAGAGCGCGGTGGACTGCGACGGAAACCCGCAGTCCATCGGCACCATCGCGCACGAGACGGGGCACGCGTTCGGGCTCCCGGACTTCTACGACGGCAGCGGCGGCCTGCTCCCCGCGCAGCGCCGGTGGGTGCTGGGGTGCTGGACGCTGATGGCGGCGGGCGCGTGGGGGTGCGGCGACGGCTCCAGCTTTGGCCGCGTGGAAAAGCCGTCGCACATGGGCGCGTACGAAAAGTGGTCGCTGGGGTGGATCGACGAGATGAACGCCGGCACCACGGGCACTCCGGTGTTCACGCTGCCGCCGGTGCAGTCGTCCGGCAAGTCGCTGCGCGTGCCGCTGCGGGGCCCGGCGGAGTACCTGCTGCTGGAGTATCGCCCCAACACGGGCTACGACAGCGGCCTGGCGGCCGGCGGCGTGGTGATGTACCACATCGAGCCGGGGCGCCCCTTCCGCCCCTGCCCCACCTGCACGCGCATCTACCGCGTGGGGCTGGTGGAGGCGGACGGCAACGGCGCACTGGTGAAGACCGCGGTGGAGGGCGGCAACCGCGGCGAGGCGGGCGACGTGTTCACCGGCACGCGCGTGATCTCCGACGCCACCACGCCGTCCACGCGGCTGAACTCCGGCGAGCCGTCCAACCTGGCGCTGCGGATCACGGTGGCCAACGGGCAGGCGCAGGTGCAGGTGCTGCGGCGCACGCCCATCGCGCAGGACCGGCTGCTGGGCCCGTACCTGGGCGGCGCCGCGCTGTCCAGCGATGAACAGGCGGCGGTGGACGCGTTCGGCAACGCCAACGGGCGCTTCGACCTGGGCGACGTCCGCGTTCACCTGCGCGCCACACAACCAATCGCGCAGTAACGGGAAACCCGATCGTCGTGGAGCAGAAAAGCTCCTGAGTCGTTCGGCGCTGCCCGCACCCTCTCGAATGAAAGTCGCTCGCGCCGCGGCGCTCATTTCGAGGGAGGCGCCGCGTGATCATGCCGGTGCAGGAAACCTGTGGCGTCGGCTGAGAAACCTGCTCGCCCGGGCAGGACGCTGAACGGACCTGGCCCGGCGCGGACAAAAGAAGGAGGACGCGGATGAAAGAAATCATCCGCGTCCTCTCTTTGTTCCTCCGCGTCCTCAGCGTCATTGCTTCAGCCGGGACGCGGATGGTGACGACTCAGCGGTCCGAGGGCTCGGGCGCGGGGCCGCGGCCGGCGTCGCAGACCAGGTCCACCACCTCGCTCAGCAGCTCCTCGTTGAGCCGCGGGTAAAAGCTGCGCGCCCGCTCCTCGATCTCGGCGCGGGTAGAGCCGGGGCGTACGGCGCCCCGAATGGTTTGGACGCGTGCCTCACGCAGCGAGCGCGCGGTCTGTTCCGCGCGCCGTGCACGCGCCGCGGCCATCTCGGCGGCCAGATCAAGTGTCGACAATGCTCTATCCCCGGAGAGTGAGAAATTCCGTGTGCTTGCACAAAGATAACACCGTCCCGCAATTTTCGCGCGGTGTTTCGATGGTGGCTTCGGGACCAACATCGAGCGTCCCCGTGCGCGCGACGAGAAGCCGTGAGTGAAACCGGCTCCAGCACGCACCCGTCCCTCTGGTTCGATCACACCCTTCATCGTGCGCACCATCCGGCCTCGTGGCTGGGCGTCTCTCCCGAAACCCTGACCGCTGCGTCCGGTTAGCCAACCGGCCAGATCCATCCGCCGGGCCCGCATTCCTCGCGCCGGCTTCGGCCCGTGAAGTGGCCTGTTACGAATTCCGGGATCAGAAGAGTTTGCTAAAAATGAGTCCGCAACATACAGTACGCAGGACTCCGCGCGGCACCCACCTTCCGCGAACCCGCCATCCCAGGCACCGCCCCGATGCTCTTCGACGACCAGGCGCCGGCGTTCGACGACCGCGCCGGAGTGCCGGAGCACGTGGCGCGGGCCGTGGCGGATGCGCTCGCGGAGCTCGCCGGGCCGGTGGACGGGCAGCGGTGGCTGGAAGTGGGCGCCGGGACCGGCGGGCTGAGCCTGCCGCTGCTGCGCCTGCCCATCCGCTACACCGGCTTCGACCGCTCCGCCGCGATGCTGGAGGTGTTTCGCGAACGCGTGGACGCCGCGGGGCTCGCGGCGGAACTGCGCGTGACGGACGGCAACGCACGCTGGACCGCGGATGACGCGAGCGTGGACGTGATCTTCTCCGCCCGCGCGCTGCACCACCTGGATGCCGAACACGCCGCCGTGGAAACGCGCCGCGTGCTGGCCGCGCCCGGCGGATGGCTGGTCCTGGGCCGCGTGCGACGGCCGCCGGAATCCGTCAAGTCCGTGCTGCGCCGCCAGATGCGGCGGATGCTGCAGGCGCAGGGCTTCGCCGGACGCAGCCACGAGGCGCGCGCCGGGGCCGTGTTCACCGCGCTGGAGCGCGTGGGCGGCCGTCGCATCGAGCCGCGCGTCGCCGCGCGCTGGACGGCCCCGCACCGCCCCGCCGACTCCATCGCATCGTGGGAGGGCAAGCAGGGGCTCGCCGGCATCGACGTTCCCGCGGACGTGAAGGCGCGCGTGCTGGCGAACCTGCGCGCCTGGGCCGCGGCGGAGTTCGGCGACGTCCATCAGCCGCGCGAGCAGGAAGAGGCGTTCGAGCTGGACGCCATCCGCGTCCCGATCGGGTGACGCGGGACCCCACTCCTCCGCCAGGCCTTGCGCTCCGTTCCTCGCGGCGCCTGGCGAGAGATACCTGCCGGCGCGATCGAATTCT
>DATABT010000011.1:0-2304 GCA_036259455.1 Longimicrobium sp.
CGCGACGCGCCGGAGGAGCCCGCGCCCAACGCCGCCGCGCCGGAGCACGCCACGGAGGAGATCCACGCGGAGCGGCACCTGAAGGGCTACTGGTTCTGGCCGCTGATGCTGCTGATGATGATGGCGGACTTCTTCGCCAACCATCCCGTGTTCGTGGAGCTGTTCCCGGCGAACCGCCTGCTGGACCAGGGCTTCGCCGAGTGGGAGGAGCGGATGCTGAGCGACGGGCTCACCGCGGGGCACGGCCTGTGGACCATGGTGCAGCGGGCGCTGGTGTATCCCGAGCCGTCCATCCTGGCGGGGGTGGTGGTGCTGCTGCTCCTGTTCCTGGGCCACACCTGCGGCGGGCACCTGCGCACCCTGGCCGCGCTCTTCAGGCACCGGCGTGGAACCGTCTCCTCGTCCAACGCGCATGCCTTCCGCCAGTCGGCGTGGCCCGCGCTGGGCGCGTTCGCCGGCGCGGCGCTCATCGTGGCGATGCTGGGCTTTGCCCGGGCGCAGGTGCTGCCGGCGGCGGAGGAGCGGCTGGGCACGGCGCGGCAGGAGCTGGCCACCGCGCAGAACGAGCGGCAGGCGGCGCAGCAGGCGGACGTGTCGGAGCTGGAGATGGCGGAGAAGGGGCGGAACGTGGCCCGGGCGCAGGCCGAGGTGCGGCTGCGCGAGGAGCGCCGCGGATACGCCGCCGCCATCGCGCGGATGAACCTGCCCATCGCCGGGCTGAACGCGGCGCTGGTGCTGGCCGCCATTCTGGTCGGCTACCTGCGCGAGGAGCGGCGCTTCTCCGTCGTCCCGCAGTCCGTCACCGACCGCGCGGCGAACCGGGCGCGCCAGCAGGCGGACCTGAGCGTGGAGTTCGGCGACCGCCGCGAGGCCGCACACCAGGCGCTGGACGAGGTGCGCGCCGGCATCCTGCGGGTGGAGCACCTGCTGGCCGTCCAGCTGCTGCGCGACTGGCACGGCAAGGCGGAGCGGCTGCGCGGGGTCGTCTCGATGTTCCGCATCGAGAACGCGCGGCTGCGCGGGCTTGACGTGGCCGACATCGCCGCCTTCCGCATGCCCGTGAACGTCTCCTTCGCCGAGCCGGACGCGGACCGGTTCGCGCTGGAGCGCCCGCGCGCGCTGGACGCCTATCGCATGGAGTGCGCGCGCCTGCAGGACCACCTTCTCGACCTGGACCTGGACCGGCACCCCGAGGTGAACGGGGCCGAGTCCGTAGCCGCCGACTGACGACGAACGATGAACCGGATTTTCTCGCGCCGCACGACCCTCCTGCCGATGGTCGGCATCCTCATGCTCTCCGCCGGCTGCGGCGGGGGGGCGGGCGGAGACCTGCAGGCCGACACGCCGCCGCGCACGCCCACGCAGTACGTGGTCGCGGTGGATCTATCCACCAGCCTCACCCCCACGGAGCGCAAGGCGCACCAGGACCTGCTGCACGCGCTGGTGCGTGACCTGGACTTCGGCGACCGGTTGGTGCTGCTGAAGACGCACGCCGCCGGCATCCGCGACACGTCCACGGCGCGAGTGGTGACCATGCCCGTGCCGCGGGGCTCCCGGCCGCTGCAGCGGGAGAGGGACGAGCTGGAGCTGCAGCGCCAGACGGCGGACGGATACGTGACGACGTTCTTCAAGGCGCAGCCGGTGCACGGCACCGACCTGTTCGCCACCATGCACACCGCGGGGGAGCGGGTGCGCGAAGGCACGGGCGCGCGCAAGGTGCTGGTGGTGCTTTCTGACATGCTGCAGTGCACGCGGGGCGTGTGCATGGAGCGCCCCGGAGGCCTGCCGGACAGTGCCTGGATCTCGGCGCAGAAGCAGCAGGGGCTGGTGCCCGGGCTGGAGGGCGTGTGCGTGTCCATCGTGGGCGCGGACGCCACGACGGCGCACGGGGTGAGCGTGCGGGAGTTCTGGCGGCGCTACTTCCAGACGGCGGGCGCCAGCTTCGACCCCGCGCGCTACGTGCACGGCGCGTCCACCGCGGCGGCCCTGCGCTGCGCGAGCTGACAATTCGGCACAAAAGAGAACCGCTGATTTCCTGAGCGAGGCGCCGCTTGATTTCGCGATTCGCGAGATCCCGTGGCGCCGACCGAAGGATCTCGCTTCGCGATACGGGGGAGCGGCCTTCGTGCACGAAGACCGGTGTCCCGGACCGGCGCGCAGGAGATCCTTCGGTCGCGCACAGGTGATTGCGCGGGCTCGGGCTCTGCGCGGCGCTCCCTCAGGAAATCGATGTCATTATCATAATCAGAGCGTTTCTCAAGCGCGGGATGGAGGAAAACGGAAGGGCGCGGAGAACCGATCGGT
>DATABT010000012.1:0-5404 GCA_036259455.1 Longimicrobium sp.
CACCCCCCAACAACGAACGGCGGCCGCACCATCTCGCCCGCGGCCGCCGTCCTGGCGCCCCCGCGTCAGCCGGCCGGGCGCGCCGCCGTTTTCACTCCCCCCCTTCATGTGTGGCTGGGGCGTGCACTGCCGCAATCCCCCGGCGGCGCGCCCGGCCGGCTGACGCGGGGGCGCCAGGACGGCGGCCGCGGGCGAGATGGTGCGGCCGCCGTTCGTTGTTGGGGGGTGAGGAGATGGATCGGCGCGCGGCGGCTGGCGCTCTCCCCCGCCGTCTTCGCCGCTCGTTTCTCGCGGCTCGCGGCGACCCCTCCCCCAACCCCGGGGAGGGGGGGTGTGAGGGTGTCTGGTGGGCGGGACGGTGTGGTGCGCGTCCGGCGGCGCCCCCTCCCCGGCCCTCGCGCGCAAACTGCGCGGGGGCGGGAGTGAGGTCCGGAGCGCGATCCGACCCCCCGGGCGGGAGCGAACTTCTCCCCCTCTCCCACGCAGGTTGTGGGAGAGGGGGTGAGGGCCCCCCACGGACGCACCGGGATGCCTTTCCGTGCAGGATCGAAGTTCAACCTCCCCCAGGGGTTTTGGGGAGAGGTGGGCGAGGTTTACGGGCCCGGCGGGGGCGTGCCCGGGGCCGCGTGCCGCGGCGCGGGGACGAACCCGGGCAGTGGCGCCGTCCGGCTTCGCTGACGTCAAACGTTTATCTCACGAGGGGACGTAACTCGTTTGCGCATCGTTACCATCGTGGGGGCGCGCCCCCAGTTCGTGAAGGTGGCCGCGGTGTCGCGGCAGCTGCGGAAGGAACCCGGCGTCCACGAGGTGCTGGTGCACACGGGGCAGCACTTCGACGCCAACATGTCGGACGTGTTCTTCGCGGAACTCGACATTCCGCCGCCCGACCACCACCTGGGCGTGGCCGGCGGCGGGCACGGGGCGCAGACCGGCCGCATGCTCGAGGCCGTGGAGCGCGTGCTGCTGGACGAGGCGCCCGACGTGGTGCTCGTCTACGGCGACACCAACTCGACGCTGGCCGGCGCGCTCGCGGCGGTGAAGCTGCACATTCCCGTGGCGCACGTGGAGGCGGGGCTGCGCTCCTTCAACCGGCGGATGCCGGAGGAAATCAACCGCGTGCTCACCGACCACGCGGCGGAACTCCTCTTTGCCCCCACGGCCGCCGCGGTGGAGAACCTGCGCGCCGAGGGGATCGCGGACGGCCGCGTACACCTGGTGGGCGACGTGATGTACGACGCGGCGCTGGCGTTCGGCGAGCGCGCGGAGCGGGAGAGCGACGCCCTGGCGCGGCTGGGGCTGCAGCCGGGCGGCTTCGTGCTCGCGACGGTGCACCGGGCGGAGAACACGGACGATCCGGACCGCCTGGCCGCCGTCTTCGGCGGGCTGGCGGCGGTGGCGGAAGAGGTGCCGGTCGTCCTTCCGCTGCACCCGCGGACGGCGGGGGCACTGGACCGGCTGGGGCTGCGCGCGTCCATTCCCCCGGCGCTGCGGATGGTGGAGCCGCTGGGGTACCTGGACATGCTGATGCTGGAGAAGAAGGCGCGCCTGGTCGCCACGGACAGCGGGGGCGTGCAGAAGGAGGCGTACTTCTACGGCGTGCCCTGCGTCACGCTGCGCGACGAGACGGAGTGGGTGGAGCTGGTGGAGGCGGGGTGGAACCGGCTGGCGCCGCCCGTGAGCGCGGAGGCGGTGGCGGGGGCGGTGCGGGGCGCGCTGGGCACCCGCGGCCGCGACGAGGCGCTGTACGGCGACGGCACCGCGGGGGCGCGGGTGGCATCCATCCTCGTCCACGGCCGTGACTCTGGTTGCGCGTGGCCGTCCGGAGGGTAGATTGGCCCCACGCGCGCGCGGGAGACGCGGTACCGTGTCTCGCCGTGTTCCGGACGGCTGCGTCCCCGGCGCAGCCGTCGGTTATTTCGTGGTGGAACCTCATCTTTCGAACCAGGGCACGTGACCCCTGCGTTCCGCCCGGCGGGCGGGGCGTTGAAGCATATGCGCGAAGGCAGATGAAGCAGGTACTGGTGCAGAAGGGCCGGGCCATGGTGGAGGAGGTGCCGGCGCCGCAGGTGGAGGCCGGGCGCGTGCTGGTGCGCGTGCTGCATTCGTGCATCTCCATCGGCACGGAGATGAGCGGCATTCGCGCCACCGGCACCCCGCTGTGGAAGCGGGCCATGAAGCAGCCCGCCAAGGTCAGGCAGGTGGCCGACATGGTGCGCGCCGACGGCCTGGCGAAGACGCGCGACGCGGTGCGCCGCACGGTGGGCGCGACCCTGCCCACCGGCTATTCCGCGGCGGGGATCGTGGTGGAGGTGGGCGAAGGGATCGACGACCTGCGGCCGGGCGACCGCGTGGCCTGCGCCGGCGCCCAGAGCGCGCACCACGCGGAGTACATCAACGTCCCCCGCAACCTGACCGTCCCCGTTCCCGAGGGGGTGGAGATGGCGCACGCCAGCACGGTCACGCTGGGCGCCATCGCCCTGCAGGGCGTCCGCCGCGCCAACCCCACGCTGGGCGAGTGCTTCGTCGTCGTGGGCCTGGGCATCCTGGGGCAGCTGACGGCGCAGCTGCTGCGCGCCAACGGCTGCCGGGTCATCGGCACGGACACCGATCCCTCGCGCGTGCAGCAGGCGCTGGCGCTGGGGATGGAGATGGGGTTGCAGCCGGAGGGCGGGCGCGAGGTGGAGCAGGTGGCGCGGCTCACGGACGGCATCGGCGCGGACGGGGTGATCATCACCGCCGCGGCGCCGGGGAACGAGGTCCTTTCCTCCGCCTTCAGGATGTGCCGGCGCAAGGGGCGCGTGGTGCTCGTCGGCGACGTAGGGCTGGACATCGACCGCAACGACATCTACACCAAGGAGCTGGATTTCCTCGTCTCCACCTCCTACGGCCCGGGGCGCTACGATCCTCACTACGAGGAGGAGGGGCTGGACTACCCGGTGGGCTACGTCCGCTGGACGGAGAACCGCAACCTTTCCGAGTTCCTGCGGCTGATGGCCGACGGGCGGGTGAACGTGGCGCCGCTGATCGAGGCGAGCTACCCCGTGGCCCGCGCGGACGAGGCGTACGCGCGGCTGGAGGCGCCGGGAAGCAAGCCGCTGATGGTGCTGCTGGAGTATCCGTCCACGGAGACGGGGCCGCCGGCGCGCGTCATCCCCAACCCCGGCGCCGTGGCGCGCAAGGCGGGGCAGGTGGGGCTCGCGGTCGTCGGTGCCGGCGGCTTCGCGCGGGGAACGCACCTGCCCAACGTGCGCGCGCTGCGCGACCTGTTCCACCTGCAGGCCGTCGTCAGCCGCACGGGGCACAACGCGTCGTCCGCCGCCAGGGAGTTCGGGGCGGCGTATGCGTCCACGGACTACGCCGAAGTGCTGGGCGATCCCAGCGTGGACGCCGTGGTGCTCGCCACGCCGCACCGGCTGCACGTGGAGCAGGTGCTGCAGGCGCTGCGCGCGGGCAAGCACGTGCTCGTCGAGAAGCCGCTGGGGGTGGATGCGGCGGAGATGGAGCGCATCCGCGAGTTCTACACCCACGCCGGCGACGGCGCGCCGATGCTGCTGACGGGCTTCAACCGCCGCTTCTCGCCGTTCGGCAGGCGGATCGCGGAGCTGGTGCGCGGGCGCAGCGCCCCGATGATCATCAACTACCGCATGAACGCGGGCTACCTGCCGCCGGAGCACTGGCTGCAGGCGCCGGGCGAAGGCGGGCGCAACGTCGGCGAGGCGTGCCACGTCTACGACCTGTTCACCGCGCTGGTGGACGCGCCGGTGGAGCGGGTGTCGGCGCACGCCATCGGCGCGGCGAGCGGCTATTACGGTCCGCGCGACAACTTCGTGGCGAACATCACCTTCCAGGACGGCTCCGTGGCCACCCTCACCTACACGGCGATGGGTGCGAAGGAGTATCCCAAGGAGCGGATGGACCTGTTCGTGGACGGGCAGGTGATCTCGCTGGACGACTACCTCACGCTGACGGTGGCGGGGTCGCGCGCGCCGGGGCTCACGCTGCGCCGGCAGGACAAGGGGCAGGCGGAGGAGCTGCGCGCGTTCGGCGAGGCCATCCGCAACGGGGGGCCCTGGCCCATCCCGCTCTGGCAGCAGCTGCAGGCGATGGAGATCGCCTTCGCGGTGGAACCGTACCTGTGGGGGGACCGCGGCGGGGAGGACCGAGGGTGGCGGACCGCGTAATCGTCCTGATCGAGGACGACTGGGAGCTCCTGGGCAACGGCCTGGGGAACGTGGCGCACCTGCAGTACACCCCCGGGCTCTTTCTGCTGCGCCTTGCGGACCGGCTGGGGATGAAGGTCACCTTCATGGCCGAGACCCTGCAGCAGCTCACCATGCGGCGGCTGGGGGCCGGGCATCGCGAGCTGGCGATGCAGGCGGCGCTGTGGGAGGAGTGCGTGCGCCTGTTCACGGACCGCGGCCACGACGTGCAGCTGCACCTGCACCCGCAGTGGGAGGGCGCGGAGTACCGGGACGGCTTCTTCCGCCTGAACCGCAACTGGAACGTGGCGGCGCATCCCGCCGACGCGCGCCGGCGGATGATCGCGGAGTCGTCGGTGTACCTCACGGAGCTGCTGCGGCCGCAGCGGCCGGAGTACGCGGTGCGCGCGTTCAAGGCCGGGTCTTGGGGGCTGCAGCCCTCCGCCGGCATCCTTGCGGACCTGGAGGCGGCGGGGGTGCACATCGTGATGGGCGTGGGGCGCGGCATCCACTACCGCACCTCCGAGTTCCAGGCGGACTACGACGGGCTGGAGGAGGACACGCTTCCCTATCACCCGGACTACGACGACATCCGCCGCGTGGCCAGGACGCCGAACCCGCTCGTCGTCCTGCCGCTGCCGTGGTACGAGGTGCGCGCGGGGGACCTGGCCCGCAAGGCGGGCAAGCGGCTGGTCAACCGCGGCGGCGGCGCCGACCCGGTGAGGGACCGCTTCTTCTACCAGGGCCCCGTCCCGGCGGACCTGGACGTCTCGTCGCCCATGGGACCGCCGCGCGGGCGGGGGAGCGGGGTGAAGCGGTTCCTGGGAATCCGCTCGCTGGACATCGCCGGCGCGCCGTTCGACGAGATGAAGCTGGGGCTGGACCAGGCGATGGAGCGCTGCGTGCGCGCGGACGCGCCCGCCGTCCCCCTCGTCCTGCAGAGCCACACCAAGGGGTACGAGGGGAACTGGGCGGACCTGGAGCGCTTCTACACCTACCTGGGGGAGCGCTACGGGCGGATGATCGAGTTCCAGACGCTCAGCCAGCTCGTGGCGGCGCTCCCCACGCTGCGGGTGCGCGGAGGTGGCGGTGCTGCTCGCCCCGGCTGACCCGCGCGCCGACGCCGACGCGCGGCGCGTTCGCGAGGGGCGGGGGGCCGGCGAGGGCGAAGCGGCCCGCGCCCTGCCGGAAAAGGTGGACGACCT
>DATABT010000013.1:0-3223 GCA_036259455.1 Longimicrobium sp.
CGCACGAGCGCGCCTCGCCCCGCCGTCCGCACAACGAGCCAGGGCGGGGCCGCCGTGCCCCGCGCACTTGAGGTGATATGAGCATCCAGGCGCCCGAGGTGCCCCAGCGCGGCTACGCGCCGGCGGGCAAGGACAACGGGATCGTCAAGAGCAAGGGCACCGTAAACCTGCCACGCCCCGACGGCAGCGAGCCGGTGAGCCACCGCGCCCGCAAGCCCGAGTGGCTCAAGGTACGCGCGCCCGGCAGCCCCAACTACCTGCGGCTCAAGGAGCTGATGCGCTCGCAGGGGCTGCACACGGTCTGCGAAGAGGCGCACTGCCCCAACATCGGCGAGTGCTGGGAAAGCGGCACCGCCACCTTCATGATCCTGGGCGACGTCTGCACCCGCGCCTGCAAGTACTGCGCGGTGGCCCACGGCCTTCCCACGGAGCTGGACTGGGACGAGCCGCGCCGCGTGGCGGACTCCGTCGTCACGATGGGGCTGGAGCACGCGGTCATCACCTCCGTGAACCGCGACGAGCTCAAGGACGGCGGCGCGGCCATCTACGCCGAGGTGATCCGCCAGATCCACGAACGCGTTCCCGGCTGCAGCGTAGAGGTGCTCATCCCCGACTTCAAGGGGAACGAGGACGCGCTGCGCACCGTCGTCGAGGCGCGGCCGGAGATCCTGGCGCACAACATCGACACGGTGGAGCGCCTTTCGCGCATCGTGCGGCCCGGGGCAAAGTACTGGCGGTCCATTTCGTTTCTGGGCGCCGTAAAGCGGATGAACCCGGCGCAGCTCACCAAGAGCGCCATCATCCTGGGGATGGGCGAGACGGAGGACGAGATCTACCAATCCATGAAGGACCTGCGCGAGGCGTCCGTCGACATCCTTACGCTGGGCCAGTACCTGCGCCCCAGCGAGCACCACGTGCCGCTGGACCGCTGGGTACACCCCGACGAGTTCCGCCGCTGGAAGGAGATCGGCGAAACGGAGCTGGGCTTCGGCCACGTGGAGAGCGGCCCGCTGGTGCGCTCGTCGTACCACGCCAAGGAGCAGGCGCGCACCATCGACGCCGGCGGCCCCGGCAGCATCACCGAGATCGTAGACGCGGACGAGGAAGGTGAGGTGGCGATCGACGCGACGGAAGCCGCCATCCGCGCCGCCATGGTGACGCCCCCCGCGCCCAGGCTGGTGCAACTGGGGAGCCTGTAAGCGATACGCGCATGGCCACGGCTCCGCAGACCGCGACGGTTACGCTCGAAGACTTCATCGCCGCCGCCGAGGCGACCGATGAGCGGCTCGAGTTCGTCGATGGGCAGATCGTGTCCATGGCTGGTGCTTCCCTGGAGCACGCGCTGATTACGGAGAACATCGCCTACGCGCTCCGCACCCGGCTCAGGACGGGCGGCTGCCGCGTGCTTTCTCAGGGAACGCTGGTGGCGGCAGATGGAAGTGACGACACGTTCCTGCCCGATGTCGCGGTCTTCTGCGGTCAGGCTCAGCGTCGAAAGGTCCGCGGAGCAGACGTGCTTCAGAATCCGGTCGTGCTGGTGGAAGTCCTGTCGCCCTCGACGGCTGACTACGACCACGGGCGCAAGTGGCAGAGTTACAGAGGCGTCGCGCCGCTCCAGCACTATCTGCTCGTTGCCCAGGACAAAGCACGGGTAGAGCAGTACACCCGGCATGGCGAGCACTTCTGGCACTACACGGAGACGCTCGGGCTGGGTACGGAGGTACGCGTCGAAGCCCTGGACGTGACGCTTCGGCTGGCTGAAATCTACGAGGGGGTTCTCACGGCGGACCAACCGTCCGCCTGACGCGCCGGACCCGCACGGGGCAACGGTAAAGAGAAGAGTGATGGCTGACGAAAAGACGCAGGAAGGCGTGGCCGCCGTCGCGGAGGCCGAGGACCAGTCGCCCGAGGCGGCGCGCGCGCACGACCACTCCGAAGAAGCGGAGATGGAGGTGGTGCGGCCCGACCGCGAGGCGCAGACGGAGCACAAGCCCCAGTTGAGCGACGAGGAGCGCCTGCAGGGGCTGGAGCCGGAAAAGCTCCGGAAGATGATGTACGACATGCTGCTGGCGCGCCGCTTCGAGGAAAAAACGGCCGAGGCGTACGCGCTGGGCAAGATCGGCGGCTTCTGCCACCTGTACATTGGCCAGGAGGCGGTCGCGGTCGGCGCCATCCACGCGCAGCGGCCGGACGACTACGTGATGACCGCCTACCGCGAGCACGTGCACGCCCTGCAGTGCGGCATCAGCCCCGGCGCGGTGATGGCCGAGCTGTACGGCCGCGCCGACGGGTGCAGCAAGGGCAAGGGCGGGTCGATGCACATGTTCGACGCCGAAAAGAACTACCTGGGCGGCCACGGCATCGTGGGCGGCCAGATTCCGCTCGCCCTGGGCGTGGCGTGGAAGATCAAGTACCGCAAGGAAGACCGCGTCATCCAGGTGTATTGCGGCGAGGCGGCGGTGAACCAGGGCGCGTTCCACGAGTCGCTGAACATGGCGGCGCTGTGGAAGGTGCCCATGATCCTGATCGTGGAGAACAACCGCTTCGGCATGGGCACGGCGTGGGAGCGCGCGTCGTCGCTGTACGACATCTACCAGAAGGCCAGCGCCTATGCCATGCCGAGCGCCGTGGCCGACGGCATGGACGTGCTCGACATGTACCGCGTGACGAAGGAAGCCGTCGAGCGCGCCCGCCGCAGCGAGGGGCCCACGCTCATCGAGGCGCGCACCTACCGCTTCGTGGGCCACTCCATGTCGGACCCGGTCAGCGGCGTCTACCGGACGAAGGAGGACGTGGAGAAGGAGAAGGGGAACGACCCCATCCGCATCTTCGCCGACCTGCTGGCGCGCCAGGGAATCCTGAGCCAGGAAGAGCTGGAGAAGATGGACGAGGAGGTGAAGCGCGTGTCGGAAGAGGCCGCCGACTTCGCCGACAAGTCGCCGGAGCCCGCGGCCGACGAGCTGTATACGGAAATCTACGCCAACGAGGACGTCAACGGACGCCTCTACTTCGACGGGAGACGCTGAGGCATGGCGGTCATTACCTATCGCGAGGCGCTGAACGCCGCCCTGGCCGAGGAGATGGAGCGCGACCCCGACGTCTTTCTCATGGGCGAGGAAGTCGGCGTGTACAACGGCGCCTACAAGGTATCCAAAGGCCTGCTGGAAAAGTTCGGGGACATGCGCGTGGTCGACACGCCCATCACGGAGCTGGGCTTCGCGGG
>DATABT010000014.1:0-5208 GCA_036259455.1 Longimicrobium sp.
CCCCGGCCGCGTCCAGCGGCGCCTGCACGGCCCGCAGAAGGCCCACGGCCCCGCCGGACGCGTAGTAGCGGAAGTTCACCCGTCGCACGGCGTCGCCCTGCTGTTGCCAGAGCACGTTGCACGTGGCCGGGTCGTACTCCACGGTCACCGTCCCCACCAGCGGGGCGGAGATCGTTTTCGGCGCGTCGCAGACGTCGTCGTAGGTGTACGTGGTGACGGCGTTCTGCCCGTCGCCCAGCGGGTTGTGGACGGTGCTGGTGCTCACCCGGCCGCGCCCGTCGTACACGGCCGTGGTGGTGAGGCCGCTGGGCGCCACCAGCGTGGTGGGCAGGGCGCGGAACCGGGAATCGCCGCGGATGATCCACGTCTCCGCTCCCAGCGCGTCGCGGATGCGCGATGGCGAGCCCCAGCGGTCCAGCCAGAAGTAGGTGGCGTCGTCCGCGTCCGTGCGCGGCCCGTCCAGCCTGGTGTACGCGTACATCCGGGGGACCGACACCGCCTGGGCGGTGGTCGTGGCCACGCCCAGCCCCTCGGCGGAGCGGAAGGTGCTGGTGATGGTGTCGCCCGCCGCCAGCGGCACCTTGACCGTCGCCAGCTTGCCGGCCGCGTCGTAGCCGTAGCGCACCGTGGTGCGCCTCCGGTCGGTGCGCGCCGTGACGACGCGCGGCGCGGCGGCGTCCCCGTAGACGAACTGAACCGAAATCGTGTCGGGGTCGCGGATGGCCGTGATCCGCCTGTCGCCCAGCCCGTAGGTGAGCGTCACCTGCCGCGTGGTGCCGCCGTTGGCCGGCGCGGTGATGGTGGACAACCGTCCGGAGGCGTCGTACCCGAAGACGTACGACTGCGGGGTGCCGCCGTCGCGCCGGGGAAGGACGATGGACGCGAGCGCCACCGAGTTGGGGACGAAGGTGAAGAGCGTGGTGTCGCCCAGGCGGCTGATGGTGCGCCAGTGGCGGCCGTGTCCGTCGTAGTGTACTTCCCCGCCGCCGCGCAGCTTTCGCGTCCACTGCGAACCGGTGGCCGGAAAGCTCAGCCGCAGCGTATCGGGCGGGCCGTCCGGCTCGGCCGAGGCCCACGTGAGCCCGTCGTACGGCCAGATCTGGTTGTACAGCCGCGTGCTCCCGTCGCCGCCCACCACCATCATGGACCCGCCGTTGCCGCAGTCGACGCACATCAGCCGCTCCTGCCCCGCGATCCACCACCCCGCGCCGTACGGGCTGGTGGCGCGGGTCAGCACCGTCACCTTGCCCGCCACCGGCGGCGCGGGGTACTGCGCGGTACCGTAGACGGCCGTCACCTGCAGGGTGTAGTCGTACACGCTCCAGGCGGTCATCCCCGTCCCGTCCCACTGCACTCCGATGCGCCGCGTGCTGCCGGGGTAGAAGTCCGACCCCCTGAAGGTGCGGGTGTGGACCACGCCGTTGGCCAGGGTCACGGTGGCCACCACGCTCCCCGGCGCGCTGGCGCTGGCGGGGATGGTGACGTCGGCGTACACCGTGGGACGCGGCTGCGCGAGGGCGCTGCTGTAGTGCAGCACCGGCGCGCGCGTCTTGCCGCGCGTGCTGGTGGCGGGAAGGGCGTGCACCAGTCGCAGGTCGCCGCACTCGTAGGCCGCCCCGGCCCCCGCGCCCACCGTAAGGCACTGCGACCGGTCCACCAGGCCCGTGGCGTCGTTGCTCAGTTCCGCGATCCGCACCGTGGGCGCCGCCTGGCCGCCGCCGGAGCCAATGGGCGAGATGTCGATCCATCCCACGTCCTGCACCCCGGACTCTCCCGACTGCCTCGCCACCAGCCTCACGTTCAGCACGCTGTCCACGGCCGTGAACGGAAAGCTCACCGCGACCGCCTGCGACGCCTGCGGCCCCAGGCTCACCGAGGACATGGAGGGCGCGCACGGCGTGATGGGGTTGCGGGTGCTGGCGTAGCGGCACTCCGCCGTCAGGCTGAACGTGGCCGCGCTGGTCCCGCGGTTGGTGACCGTGAAGTTGCGGCTGTAGCTGGCGGCCGCCACGTCCAGGATCACGGAGCCGTGCGGCGACACCGACACGCCGGGAAGCGAGAGCGTGTAGGTGACCGTGTTGGAACTGGTGCACTGCGGCACGGACGCGTTGTCGCAGACCGTGGCGTAGACCGTGGTCGGGCCCGTCTCCAGGAGCCGCACGTTCCCCGTGGCCGTAAAGCGCACGCGCACCGGCCCCGACGAGCTCACCGTCTCGGTATAGCTGAACTGGGAGGTGACCTCCTGGTTCCCCGCGTAGATGTGCAGGGAACCCGGTTGAATCCCGCGGTCGTCGGAGCCGGTGACGGTGACCGTCAGATTCGGCTGCGTCGTCTTCAGGTCCGCCGGCGAAACGGCGATATAGGGTGTGTTGTCCACATCGGTCCCCGGACCACTGCCGTCGTCGCACCAGTACGTTCCATCCGGCAGCGTCTGGCATTGCGCATGCGCGGCGGCGGGAACGGAGATGGTTAGCAGCGCGCAGGCCAGCGCGGCGCGCAGCAGCGCGAGGGGGCGTACCGCGACCAGTACCCGGTGCATCGGAGCGGAGAGCAGAAGGTGTGGCGTAAGAGGGGTGATACCGGCCCGGAGAGGAAATTATATCCTAGGGCGCTCCCCGCCCCTTCGCCAGTCCCTTCGATCGCTGCGGGCGAGGATGGAGAGCCACGAAACGAGCCCCGCCGGACGCATCCGGCGGGGCTCGTTTTCATCCGTCAATCGAAGGTCAGTTCCCGGCGCCCGGCTCCACGATCTCTACCTCGCCGCCGCCGCGCTTCTTCCGCAGCCGGACCTCCTGGCCCTGGCGGTAGCGGGCGAACTGCCCGGCCGTCACCTCTTTTTCGTACGTCTTTCCGTCACCGTCCGTGAAGCGCAGCACGTACCTCTGGATGCGCGCGCCCTCGCGCTCGTTGCGGCCGACGCTCACCGTGGGCCACACGGGCTCGCGGGAGCCGTCGCCGCGCGCCCATGCCGTGTCGTCCGGCACCCACTTCTCGATCTCGTACGCGTACTTCGTGTCGTAGATCGGCTCCCGGCGGTAGACGGGGTCCTGGTACGTCTCGGTTCGGTAGTGGGTGGTGTATTCCGGCTCCGTGCAGGTTACGTCCTCGAAGTACCCGTTCCCCATGTCGCGCTGCCCGCAGGTGTAGGTGCGCGTTCCCGTCTGCACCCGCTCGCTGACCTCCCGCGTTTTCGTCTCGTAGTGGTCCAGCACCTGGCGGTAGTCGCGGATCGCGCGAAAGCTGCGCTTCTGCCGGCCGCCCTGGGGGATGGACCAGTCCTCCTCCTGCACGGTGCGGTACTCCTGCACCTCGATGGCGCGCGACCAGTCCTTGGCCGCCACCGTGGCCGTGACATCCACCGGCTGGTTCCACCAGACCAGGCCGCCGACGATGGCCAGCAGCGCGGCGGGGCCCTTCCACCCGCGCCGCTTCTTCGGCGGGAGGGCGCCGGCGAGCGCACGCGGCGCCTCATCCGCGGGCTCGTCGAAGCGGTGCTCGTGCGTCTGCTGCTCGGGGCTGCTGCCGCGCGCGGCGCCGCAGCCGGGGCAGCGGGCCATCGTGGCGCGGGCGCTCACGCCGCAATGCTCGCAGATCCAGTCGGCGCCGGCGCGGGCCTCGGCCAGGCGCTCCGCATCCGTCACCTCCGCGGCGTCGTCGGGGAGGTAGAACCTGATGCCCTCGGGGCGCCGGTTGCCGCAGTTTTCGCACGCCAGCTGGCGTCCCAGCAGCCCGGCGGTGCCGCACGTGGGGCAGTCCCAGCGGCCTTCGCGAATCGCCATCTCAGGAGTCGTGCAGGAGGAAACGGATGGATGCGCCGGAGGTCGCGGCGCGGGCAGGGTGCAGAAACGTGCGGGCGCTGTAAGATGTTCCATCGCCGCGCGTTCGTAAAGCGGGGGGAACGCTCCGGCGCCTGGGGTGTTCCTCTCCGCGCCCGTTCGTCCATCTCCCCACGCACCCGTCCATGCCCATCCGCCGCGAAGACTACGAACGCATGATCGCCGAGCGCGTGCAGGCGGAGGAGGAATCGCAGCGCGAGGAGCGGCGGTTCTGGGTCGTCACCCTGCTCATCTGCCTGGCGTGGTGCGCGGCGGGCGCGTTCGTGACCGGGCTGGGCTTCGCGCTGGTGCTGGACGAGGAGACCGCGAACGTCCTGATCGACGCGGGGCAGGGGATCGCGGCGGGCGGCGTGCTCTTCACCGTCTCGTACGCCGGCTACCTGCGCCGCAAGGGGGGGCTGGAGTGATGCACGACGTGCGCGTCCGCGTGGCGACGGAGGCGGACCTCGCCGCCATCCGCGCGCTGATCCCGCGCTCCGTGCGCGGCCTGAGCGGCGGATACTACACGCCCGAGCAGATCGAGAGCAGCATCCGCTACGTGTTCGGCCCCGACACGCAGCTGATCGCGGACGGCACCTACTTCGTGGCGGAGCGGGGGGATGCGGTCGCGGGATGCGGCGGATGGAGCGCGCGCCGCACGCTGTACGGCGGCGACCAGGCCAAGGACGCGGACGATCCGCGGCTGGACCCGGCCACGGAGCCCGCCCGCATCCGCGCCTTCTTCGTGCACCCGGACCACGCCCGCCGCGGCGTGGCCAGCGCCATCTACGACGCCTGCGTGGCCGCGGCGCGGGCGGCGGGCTTCCGCTCGCTGGAGCTGATGGCCACGCTCCCGGGCGAGCCGCTGTACCGCATCTTCGGCTTCCGGCCCGTGGAGCAGGTGGAATCCACCCTCCCCGACGGCGTGCGCATCCGCTTCGTCCGCATGGCGCGCGGGATCGCCGCCGGCTGATTCTCGCTCCTCGCGCGGCGAGTGAGGAGAATTTTGGCTCATCGCGGATTTCGTTGCAACGCGAGGTCCACGCGCCGTGAACTGTCATTTCGAAGGAGGCGCCGCGGGGACCTTGCCCCATGCCGGATCTTGTTGCGCCGACTGAGAAATCCAATCACCCGCGCTCGTGGCTCGCCGCCGTTGCCGCCTTTTGCCCCCGGATGCGCCGCACAGACGCGGAGCGAGGACCGGGCCGGGGACCGATCACCTGCACGGGTGAGTAGATTTCTCAGTCGGCGCCATGGGACTCCTGCACGGGCTGAGTCCAGAGCGGGCGCCTCCTTCGAAATGACAGCTCGGCGTCGCCCTGCTTACCTGCGACGAAATCGACGAAGAACCAGAATTTTCATACGGAGCACGGAGAAAAAGAGGTTCTTCGTC
>DATABT010000015.1:0-2344 GCA_036259455.1 Longimicrobium sp.
CCCTCCGGCGTGGCGGGAACGAAGCCGTTGGGGTCGCCCACGAAGGCGCGGCCCACGTTCATGGGATGGAACCCGTCCACGTCCTTGTGCGGCGCCACCCGCTCCAGGAAGGCCTTGGGGTTCAGGTGCGCGGGAAGGGGCAGCTGGACGAGCATTCCGTGGATGTTCGGGTCCGCGTTCAGCCCGTCGATGGTGCCGAACAGCTCGTCCGCCGTGGTGTGCGCGGGGAGCTGGACCAGGCGCGAGTGCATCCCCGCCTCGTGGCACGCGCGCGTCTTGCTGCGCACGTAGACCTCGCTGGCGGGGTCGTTGCCCACCAGCACCACGGCGAGGCCCGGCACCATGCCTTCCGCGCGCAGCTGCGCCGTCTCCGCCGCCACCTCCGCGCGAATCTCGCGCGCCACCGCCAACCCGTCGATGATCCTGGCCGCCATGCGCTATTTCCGTTTGTACTCGCCCTGAAGCACGCGCTCGTAGGGAACGTTGACCCGCTCGATGGAGCGCGCAAGCCCGGTGGCGGCATCTACCTCCACCACCGCGCCCTGCAGGTGGAGCTCGCCGTCCGCCGGCTGCATCCGCTCGCCGCGCGCCACCCTGAGCTGCCGCTCGATGCTGATGTCCGCCTTCATCCCGATCACGCCGTCCAGCCCGCCCGTGATCCCCAGGTCCGTGATGCGCGCGGTGCCTTTCGGCTGCACCCACTCGTCCGCCGTCTGCACGTGCGTGTGCGTTCCGACGACCGCGGCCACGCGCCCGTCCAGGTAGCGCGCGAACGCCTGCTTTTCGCTCGTGGCCTCGGCGTGGAACTCCACCACGATCACGTCCGCCTGCCCCTTGAGCTCCGCGATCATGCCGTCCGCGGCGCGAAAAGGGTCGTCGATGGCCGACATGAACGTCCGTCCCTGCAGGTTGAGCACCGCCAGCCGCGTCCCCTTCACGTCGATGACGACAGAGCCGCGCCCCGGATTTCCGGCCGGGTAGTTGGCTGGGCGCAGCAGGCGCGGCTCCCTGTCCAGCAGCGGAAGGACCTCTTTCTTGTCCCAGACGTGGTTTCCCGTGGTGACCACGTCCACCCCCGCTTCCCTGAACTCCGAGAAGGTCTCCGGCGTAATGCCGAACCCGCCCGCCGAGTTCTCGCCGTTGGCGATGACGACGTCCGCCCGCACGTCCCCCTTCACCAGCCGCAGCAGCTGCTTGAGCACCCGCCGTCCCGGCGACCCGATCACGTCCGCTACGAAGAGAATCCGCACGTATCCTTCCGATTGGCTGAACCTGTCATGTCCTTCTGCATCTCTCCGGTTGCGCCAGGAACCAGGGCCGGTCGCGGCATGGGCGCGCCGCGCCACCGCGGACTGCCGCGCCCGGGCGGGTTCACCTGATCGCGCTTCGGGAATCCGGTTTCGCCGCCTCCCGTACACATCCGCCGGGTTGGGTGCTCCCCCCCGAAAAACGCGGATGGGCCCCTGCCGTACGCCGTCGCGCGTACACCCCCCCACACCCCGTGCTGCGCGTAGTTGCGCGGGCACCCGGCCATCGCGTCCCCACCTGTGTGCAGCACCCTTGTCCTTCCCCCACCCCTCCCCTCGGGGTCGGGGGAAGGGCGGCCGGCCGTCGCGAAGAACGAGCGAAAGGGCCGGTGGGGGGAGAGGGCCCGCCGCGCGCGCCGAAGGATACACCGTCGCGCCCGTCTGCGCGACCCTTCACCGAACATAAACCGAAGCATATCCCCTGTCCATCGGACACAAGCAGACACGAAGGGCCCGCGCATCCCGTATCAGGAGGCGCGGGCCCAGCTTGCATCGCGTCGACCGCGGAATCAGCGCGCGAAATCCACCGCGCGGGTCTCGCGGATCACCACCACCTTGATCTGCCCGGGGTACTGCAGTTCCTGCTCGATGCGCCGCGCCGTCTCTTCGCTCAGGCGCGTCATGTCCTCGTCGCTCACGGCCTCGGGCGTCACCAGCACGCGCAGCTCGCGGCCGGCCTGGATGGCGAAGCAGCGCTCCACGCCGGGAAACGACGTCGCGATCTCCTCCAGCTTCTCCAGCCGCTTGACGTACGTCTCGAACATCTCGCGCCGCGCGCCGGGCCGGGACCCGCTGATGGCGTCCGCCGCCGTCACCAGGAACGACTCGGGGTACAGGTGCGGCTCCTCGTCGTGGTGCGCCTTGATGGCGTTGAGCACCTGCGCGGGCTCGTTGTACTTCTTGCAGAGGTTGTAGCCCAGCTCCACGTGGGTACCCTCGTGCTCGTGGGTCATCCCCTTTCCCACGTCGTGCAGCAGGCCCATCCGCTTGGCCAGGGTGGCGTCGAAGCCCATCTCCGCCGCCATGTTGCCGGCCAG
>DATABT010000016.1:0-5489 GCA_036259455.1 Longimicrobium sp.
GTCTCCTTGTCTCCTTGTGTCCTTGTCTCCTTGTCTCCTCGTCTCCTCGTCTCCCCCTGACCCTCCTACGGGACCGGCACCGCGGGATCCACCACGCGGAAGGTCACGATGTTGGAGCGGTGCCCCTCCTCGTACTGGCGCTCACCCTCGCCGGGCACGTGGTGCTCCCACAGGACGGCGTACGCCGAGTGCTCCTCCGCGTACCGCGACGTGACCAGGTACGTGTCCGCAAAGCGCACGGAGTCGCCCGCGGGCAGGTCCAGCGCGGTGGGGCCGCCCACACACGCCGCGCCGCCGCCCGCGGGGTGCAGCACCGTCCTGTCCGGCGCGTGCACGTAGAACACCACCTGGCACTGGTCCTCGAACTCCAGCCGGATGGGCTGCTTGCCCGGGTTCACCAGGTACGCCGTCATCCGCAGGCTGTCGCCGGGGGCCACCGTTCCCGCGGGCTGCGTCCGCAGCCGCAGGGGAAGCTCCGAGCTGTCCACGCGGCCGCCGGAGCAGCCGGCCAGCATCAGCGCCACCGGCAGAACGAGAGCAGAGTTCCTCATGCCGTCACCGCGCGAAGAAGAAAGCGGGGAATGGCGGCACGAAAGCTGGATCCGTCCGGCCGCTCCATCACGTAGTATCCCTCCATGTGTCCTTCCGGCCCCTCCAGCACGCAGAAGCTCTCGTACTCGTGCACCTCGCCGGGGCCGATGGTCGGCTCCTCGCCCACCACGCCCTCGCCCTGCACCTCGCTGTCGCCGCCGGCGGCGTCGTGGATGTACCAGTGCCGCCAGCGCAAGGTGGCCGCCCCGCTGCCCACGTTCTCGATGCGGATGCGGTACGTGAACACGTATCGCCCGCCGCGCGGGTCGGAGCGCGCCGCCAGGTAGAACGGCGACGCGGTGACGCGAATGCCCTCGGTGACGCGGTGAAAGAGCATGGGCCGGGCATGGGGATGAGCGTGGGTCCCGCGCGGGACGATACCGCTCCCGGCGCGGCCGGTCAACGCCCGCGGTTTGTCGTACGCGCAGGCGGCGCCTAGATTGTGGGACCATCGCGGCCGCACCCCATCCCCCACATCCCTCCCGAGGACGACACCGATGGAGCACCTGAAGGCGCTCATCCGCGACGTGCCGGACTTTCCCATGCCCGGCATCCTGTTCCGCGACGTGACCCCGCTGCTGCGCGACCCCGGCGGCCTGCGGGAGGTGGTGGACGCGTTCGCCGCGCGCTACCGCGGCCAGGGAATCGACGTGGTGGCGGGAATCGAATCGCGCGGCTTCATCTTCGGCGCGCCGCTGGCGCTGGCGCTGGGGGTGGGATTCGTTCCCATCCGCAAGCTGGGCAAGCTTCCCGCGGACCGCATCACCCGCGAGTACGCGCTGGAATACGGCACCAACGCGCTGGAGATGCACCGCGACGCCGTGGGCCACGGCGAACGCGTTCTCCTGGTCGACGACCTGCTGGCCACCGGCGGCACCGCCCGCGCCGCCAGCGAGCTCATCCAGGAGCTGGGCGGGCAGATCGCCGAGGTGGCGTTCGTCATCGAGCTCGCCGTTCTCAACGGCCGCGCCGCCCTTCCCAACCGGTCCATCCACGCGCTTCTGCAGTACTGAACGAAGGGTCACGCGCAGGACGCGGAGGAAGCGATCGGGGACGCGGAGGGGAGCCATCCTCCGCGTCCCCGAGCTTTTCCTCCCGCACCCTTCGAGGTAGGGGCGGCCCACCCAGCGTCATTCATTATCAGAGGGAGGCGCCGCGCGCAACCCGCCCTCGCACGAAGCCCGGTGCGCCGACCCAGGAACCGTGTCTCCGCCCGCTCCAAGTCCACCCCGCCGCTGCCAACCGGCGGCAACGCAGTCCGCGCAGGCGGACTTTGCGCCGTTGCCGCGGCGAATTGATACGCTCCGCGGGCGCACGGCACATCCTCGGCCCGAATCGCACCAGATCAACCGCCCGGCGCGGAGCGGGACGCCCGTACATGATCGGTAGACGCGGTCGCCGGCCACACGGAGTCCATCATCCAAACCATCACAATCCATCCGTTTGGCACGATACTGGCCTCTGCGGCGGACCGGGACGAATACGTAAACCGTTGCAGGGACGCGATCTGAGATGATGACGAATCGTATGCTCAGGGCCACCCTCACCGCGTTCGTGGCGGGCCTGCTGGTGGGCGGGGGAGGCGCCGCGGCGCAGCAGGAGAGCGCCCGCGCCGAGTCAGCGACGGGTCGGCTCTCCATCACCGTCGACCTCTCCGACCGCATGCTGTACGTCATGCGCGGCGACGAGGTGACGCGCGAGTACCGCGTGGCCATTGGCCAGGAGCGCCACCCCACGCCCACGGGCAGCTTCAACGTGCGCCGGCTGATCTGGAACCCGCGCTGGGTTCCGCCCGACGCCGAGTGGGCGCGCAACCGCCGGGCGCGCGAGCCCGGGGATCCGCGCAACCCCATGGGGCGCGTGAAGATCTTCTTCCGCGCGCCGGACTACTACATCCACGGCACCCGCGAGACGGACTCGCTGGGGCAGGCCGAGTCGCACGGGTGCATCCGCATGCGCAACGCCGACGTCATCGAGCTGGCGCGAATGGTGATGGAGCACGGCGGCGAGCGCCGCAGCCCCGGCTGGTTCCAGCGCGTGATCAACCGCGTGCGCAACACCCAGGACGTGCGCCTGTCGCAGCCCGTGCCCCTGCGCGTCCGCGCGTAACGTCCGGCCGGCAGCCGCGGAAACGACGGGCTCCGCGCCGCCGCGGGGCCCGTTTTCGGTGGATGGAGATCGCGCGATGCACGTCATCGAGATCCTGCTCCCGCTGCGCGACAACGAGGGCACCCCGTTCCCCCGCGCGGCGCTGGATCGCGTGCGCCACGAGCTGACGGAGCGCTTCGGCGGCGTCACCGCGCACCTGCGCGCCCCCGCCGCCGGCGCGTGGAAGGACGACGAGGGCGGCGTGGCCCGTGACGACGTGGTGATCGTGGAGGTGATGGCCCACGACGTGGACCGCGCCTGGTGGTCCGGCTACCGCCGCGAGCTGGAGTCTCGCTTTCGCCAGGAGGAGATCCTCATCCGCGCGACTCTTTGCGAGCGGCTCTGACGCGGATTCGCAAAGAAGTCATGCGGAGACCCGCAGTTCATGGAGTGCAGATCCGGAAAAGGAGTGGCGCACGGAGCAACAGAGGTACAGAGACGATCCATCATCCCTGCTCCTCTGTGCTCCGTGTGAGGTGAGAGCGTGTGTTGTGCGGAAGTTCCGCACGCCGAAACGCGGCAACCTTGACGTCATCCTGAGTCATTCGGCGTTGGGCGCACCCTGTGGGATGAAAGTCGCTCGCGCCGCGGCTGTCATTTCGAAGGAGGCGCCCGCGTGATCGCTGCCGGTGCACGAACTCGTGGCGCCGACTGAGAAATCTACTCGCCCGGGCAGGTGCGATGCTCCGCTCGATGGACCTCGCCCGGATCCCTTTCTCTTCAGGGAGTGTCTTCACGGAACTCCATGGTGCACAACGCTTTCGGCGCGACCGAAGGACCTTTCGCGCGACGCGAGGCGTACACCGCGTTCACCGAGTCCGCCGCATGGCCCAGGGCGGTGGATCATCGCCGAACGAACGGGGCGCCCTCCCGAAACCGGAAGGGCGCCCCGTGGCTACTTCACCGGCGCCGGCGTGAACCGGCGGTCGAGAACGTCAGCCCAGCTTCACCACGTTCTCCGCCGCCGGGCCCTTGGCCCCGTCGACGATGTCGAACTCCACCCGGTCGCCCTCGGCGAGCGAACGAAAGCCCTGCCCCTGGATGGCCGAGTGGTGAACGAAGCAGTCGCGCGAGCCGCCCTCGGGGGTGATGAACCCGAATCCCTTGGCGTCGTTGAACCACTTCACCGTGCCGGTGTTCCGCATCTTGTCCTGTCCTGTCGTTCGTGCCGCCGGGCGGGACCCTCCCGCGCGAGCGGCCGTCCTCTGGAAAAAAGCCCCGCGGAGCACCTCTCCGCGGGGAAGTTGCCGCCCGCGAGCCTGCTCAGAACCCCGCGGCGGCGGCGCGCCGGGCCATGCGCCGGTCCTTGGCGCGGCGGCGCTGCGCGGCCTTGGCCTTGACCTTCTTCGCCTCGCTGGGCTTCTCGTAGAAGCGCTTGCGGCGCATGTCCTTGAACAGCCCCGACCGGATCATCCGGCGCCGGAACTGCTTGAGCGCCCAGTCCAGGCGATCGTTCTCGCCAAGTACGATTTCGACCACGCAACGCCTCCGCAGCGTCAGTTGAGGGAACGAAAACGGGACCCGATCCCCGGGGTCCCATTGTCACCGCCCCCCAGGACCGCGCGGTCCGGGGGAAATTGGAGATTAATCCGGTTCCGCCCCGCCGTCAAGCACCTTCCGCCACCGGCGGCGTGTGCGGCGGCTGCGAATCCGGCGCCGAGGGGGGCACCGCCGTCTCCCCCTCGCGGCGGTTCCAGGTGTGGCGCTCCTCCGCCGGCTCCAGGTACAGGATGCGCACGGCCACGGCAAGCACCGCCAGCAGCGGCGTGGCCACGAACAGCGCCAGCAGCCCGAACCCCACCGCCAGCATCAGCTGCCACACCAGGAGCATGGCGGGGGGAATGCTCACCGCCCTGCGCTCCACCAGGGGAACGGTGATGGCGTTCTGCACCTGCTGCAGCAGGAAGTAGAACAGGGCCACGTACAGCGCCGTGCGCGGCGAGATGGCGAACGCCGCCACCACCGCCGGGGCCGCCGCGATCGTGGGACCGAAGTTGGGGATGAACTCCATCAGCGCCGCGAACGACGCCAGCGCCAGCGCGCCCGGGATCTTGAACAGCGTGAGCCCCACGTACGTCACCACACCGATCCCCAGCATGGTGATGGCCTTGCCGATCGTCCAGCGCTGCAGGTTACTCCCCGCCTCGTCGTACACCTGCCGCCACCGGTGGCGCGTCTCGATCGGCGTAAAGCGGAGCAGCAGGTCCCGGTAGATCTCCGGCTGCGCCGCGAAGAAGGTCGCCAGCACGATGATGGCGAACGAGCCCAGCAGCGTGGTGATGGCGTTGAAGGCCAGCGGCACGAAACGGCTGACGAACGAGGAGACCTGTGCGCTGAGCGTCCGCGAGAGCTGCGACTCCGGCCCCTGGCCCGTCTGCTGCCGGAACCACGCCTGCGCGTTGTCCAGCGTTTCCGGCAGCTGCGTGGCCAGCAGCCGCACCTGCGCCATCAGCTCCGGCACCATCGCCACCATCAGCCCCACCAGCGCCCCCACGAAAAGGACCACGACGAACGGAAGGGCGATGCGGAAGGGAACCCCCAGCCTTTCCAGCCGCCGCGCGGGCACGTGGATGACGATGGCGATGAGGATGGCCAGCATGACGATGAAGACGGCGCTGTGCACCATCCAGAAAAAGCGCCACAGGAACAGAAAGATCATTCCCATGACGAAGACCCGCGCCACGTCGGCGGATCTCCAGATGATGCGGCGGACCTCTGCTTCGGCCATGCGCGTGCCTGTGGGGAAGACG
>DATABT010000017.1:0-1734 GCA_036259455.1 Longimicrobium sp.
GCGGGGCGGGGGCTTCGTGTGGTGGATAACGACTGGGCGCGTCCACCCCGAACGTTCGGCGCGCTCTCCAACGGCACCATGTGCCGCCGGGGGACCACGGGTTGAAACCGGCGGTTAGAACGGCCACAAGCCCCGCCCGGACGCGCTGCGCTTGCCCGGCGGGGCTTCACCTGCTCCGGCGGTCCGGCCCCGGGCTTTTGGCGAGGCCTGCAATACGAAAGAGCGCCGATCGGCCTCGGACCCGGCTCACGCGAGCGGGTGAGGTCCCGTTTCGCGAGGAACGAGCAAAGACGAGGCGTATGGCATTCCTGGCCCTGGGATCCAAGATCAACCCGGGGTGGGGCGGGCGAGACCGCCCCGGACGATCACGAACCCATGTCACGCGCGAAACCGCGGCGTACGACGCCGCGTACCCCGTCGCCATGAAACGCAATCCATCTCTCCGCTTCGCCACGCTCGTGATCGCCGCGGTTGCGGCGGGCGTCGGCTCACCCGGCCACGCGCAGGAGGCGGTCGTGCGGGCGTTCGCGGCGGAGCTGGACTCGCTGCGGCAGGCGCACGGCATTCCGGGGCTCGCCGTGGCGGTGGTGCGCGGCGGGCGCGTGGTGCTGGCGCGCGGCTACGGCTGGGCCGACGTGGAGGCGCGCCGGCCGGTGACGAACCACACGCCGTTCAACATCGCGTCCGTCACCAAGACGATCTCCGGCGTGCTGGCGATGCGGCTGGCGGAGCGCGGCGTGCTCGACCTGGACCGGCCCATGGACGGCTTCGACGCGTGGCCGGAGTTCTGCGCCCAGGCGCGGGAGGGCGGGCCGCGCATCTTTTTCGCGGACTTCTCGTGCGCGCCGGAGCTCACGCTGCGGCAGGTGATGCAGATGCAGGGGAACGGCGCGCCGGGCGAGCGCTTCTTCTACAACCCGGTCGCGTACTCGTGGGCGTCGCGGCCCATCATGCAGGTGACGGGACGCGCGTTCAGCGACCTGGTGGCGGACGAGATCTTCGCGACGGCGGGGATGACGGAGTCCGCGCGCCAGCACCGCAACCTGCCGTTGCGCGCTGACCTGGCGCAGGCGCTGGCGCGGCCGTATCACGTGGATTCCGCCGGCGCGTTCGTCCTCTCCGATCCGCCGGGGCCGCAGGGTGACGGCGCGGCGGGTGGCGTGATCTCGACGGTGACGGATCTGGCGCGCTTCGACGTGGCGCTGGACGAGGGGCGGCTGATCTCCGGCCCGTCGAAGGCGGAGATGTGGCGGCCGGGGCGCTCGCCGTCGGGCGCGGTGCTGCCGTACGGGATCGGGTGGTACGTGCAGGACGTGGACGGGCGCCGCCTCGTCTGGCACTCCGGCTGGTGGGAAAAGCAGTATTCCGCCCTTTATCTGAAGCTCCCGGACGAGCGGCTGACGCTCATCCTGCTTGCCAACAGCGAGGGGCTGTGGTGGGAGAATCCGCTCGATGCCGCGCAGGTCGAGCGCTCCCCGTTCGCGGCGGCGTTCCTGCGGCGCTTTCGGAAGTAGTCCCGGTCCCGGTATCCGCCACGTGATTTCCTTCGTCGGCGCAGCGGGGATCATGAGCGGGCGGGCGCGCGCCGGGCGCCTCCCTGAATAGAAAGGAATCCGGACGAGGTCCGTCGAGCGAGGCGTGGCACCTGCCCGGGCGAGTAGATTTCTCAGTCGGCGCCACAGGTTCCTGCACCGGCAGCGATCACGCGGCGCCTCCTTCGAAATGACAGCCGCG
>DATABT010000018.1:0-5512 GCA_036259455.1 Longimicrobium sp.
CGCCGCCACCGCCGCCTTGAGCGCCTCCGACGCGTCCCGCGTCAGCGCGCCGGCCAGCTCCGCGTACAGCCGCGCGCCCTCCTCGCCGGCGTCGGCGGCGGCGCGGTGCAGTTCCGCCAGCGCCTGCTTCTCCAGCACGTCCAGCACGGGCGCCAGGGTGCGGACGAAGAGCTCGCCGGACCGCAGGTCGGCCACGGCGCGCGCCTCGGCCTCGGCCACGCCCTTCCAGTAGATCTCCGGCGGCACCCCCAGCTTGTCGGGGTCGAACGTTCCCCGGGTGGACTGGTTGTGGGGAAAGTTGGACAGGCCCAGGATGTCGCTCAGGTAGCTGAACTCGTCCGGGCGAAAGAGGATGTTCCAGATGTCGCGGTAGAACCAGGGCTTGTACGCCGGGTTCCACTGCAGGCGGCCGGCGCGCCACATGTCCAGCGCGGCGGGGTCGCGCCAGTCCACGTGCTGCGGGTGGTTGAAGGTGCCGGACTGGCCGTACATGTCCGTGCGCGTGGCGAACTGGCGGATGTTCAGGTCCTCCAGCACCTCCTCCATGCTCACCATGTCCAGGATCTCCGGCACGTAGCCGGGATATCCCGCGATCACCCACGCCGGGTACTCCACGTCGACGTAGCGAAGCCGCCCCTCCGCCTCGGGCGACTGCATCACCAGCCGCGCCATCACCGGGCCGTCGCTGGTGTCGTCGAACCAGGTGTCGTTGTTGGCGTAGTGGTCGATGCGGGGCTGGCCGAACTTGCCGTACTCCCAGCTTCCCGCGTTGCCGTGGCCGCCCAGCACCAGCAGGCGCGCCTGGTCGTCCGTCTTCAGCTCACCCAGCGTGTCGATGGAATGCGGCTTGAGCCTGGGCGGAAACGTCGTCGCGTACAGGTCGGTGCCGTCGCGGTCAAAGCGCGCCGTACGGGTGCCCGTGCGGCTGACCGTGCGCGGCCCGGGGTCGATGATCAGCCGCCGCCGCGCGTGCTTGCCCTTGATCTTCGCGTTGCGCAGCGGGTGGCTCCTGTCGTAGCCGTGCTCGCCTTCCAGCTGCTTGAACTCGTACCAGCTGGCCTTCTTGTTGGCCAGCCAGACGCGCCACTCGATGTCCACGAGCGTGCCCTGGTTGCCGCCGCCGCCAATGGGATCGCCCAGCGCGAGCGGCCGCCCCTCGGGCGTTTCGTCGTCGTACACGTAGATCTGAAAGCGCGCCGCCTGCCGCTTGATGCGCCCTTCCTCGTCCTTGAACGCGGTGATGGTCTGCTCCGACTTGCCGTCGGGCGACAGGCGCGCGTTGCCGTTCGCGTCGCACGCAATGGGGAGCGCCGCCGGCTTCTCGGGCGAGATGTAGAACCCGTCGGGGCTGTTCCCCAGCCGGGCGATGCCGATGGCGGGGTGGATCCGGTAGATGGGGGGCATGGTCGGAAAGTGCGTGAGTGCGTGAATGCGAGAGTGCGAAAGTGCGTGAGCCGTCAGGTCCTGCGCGCGCAGCTGCGTGGCGGTGCGGGTGCGAGAGCGCGGAATTCCGCTTATGGGTGTGCCGTTACTTTCGCACTTTCGCGCTCTCGCGCTTTCGCACTTTCCCTCAGTCCAGGAAGTTCAGCGACACGCCCTCGAGCCTCAGCAGCTCGTTGTCCTCGCAGTAGTCCACGCCCACGGTGACCAGCGTGATCTGCAGCGACGGGGCGCCGGCCTCCAGCAGGCGGCGGGCGGCGGCGGTCACGTTCACGCGGTGGTTGCGGGGCGTGTTGTGGCTGCGGGGGCGCAGGTCGAACGCACGGCGCTCCGGCACCCCGCAGTGCCCCGGACCGCCGATGCACTCGCCGTGGCCGAAGACGGCCAGGTACCCTGCGTACGACGGGTGGTCCAGCGGCGTGTCGGCGTTGGCGTCCGGCAGGTTGAGGAAGACGCGGACGAAGCAGGAGCGGTCCAGCTGCGGCACCCGGTGCAGCCGCACCTCGGCGCTGCGAAAGCCCCCGCGCACGGCCTCGGGCACCGGGAGCGGGCGCGAGACGAAGCGGCCGACGGGCACCTCCGTTCCCACGGGGATCACGCAGGTGCTCTTGACGTACTCGTAGCCGAACCGGGCAATGTCCATGGTGTCGGCCACCGTGTAGCTCCACGGCGTGAGCACCGCGTCCATTCCCGACGGCGTGCCGGCGTGCGTCTGCTGCCACTCGTGCCACAGCCGGTCGATGTTCACGTGGATGGGCCAGAACACCGGGTCGTACGAGGCCGTGAGGTTGCTGAACATGTCCCCGTACTTCTGCTGCTGGTACATGTCCTCGCGGGTGTGAAAGCGCCGGCCGCTCGCCCGCACGCCGCGGTTGCGGCTGGTGGCGGCGTCGTTCCCCCGCCCCACGTCCTCCACCAGCCCCGACGCCGCGTCGCCCCGCCCGAAGTCCGGCGGCGGCTCCATGTTGACCTCCGGGTTCATCCCCCCCGTCCACAGGTGCATGGTGTTGTGGGGGTTCTGGTCCAGGAACCCGAACGAGTCGTTGTACAGGCCGCCCCCGCCAAAGTCGCGGAAGGTGCGCAGCGACAGGATCTCGCGGATGTCCTCCGGCCTGGGATAGTGGTAGCCGTTGAACTGGTTGAGCGTGATGGACCTGCCCGCCTTGTAGTACTCGCTGGGGTAGCGCAGCGGGTACCAGAGCGAGTTGGTGCCCAGCAGCGCGTCGATGAAGCGGCGGCGGTACGCGTCGTTGGTGTACTTCACGTCCACGCCGTACGTCTGCGTCATCGCGGTGAAGAAGGTGTAGAGCGACGGGTACGTGCTCCCCACCATCTTCCGTACCTGGTCCGCCACCTCCGGGGGGAGCGCGGGAACGGCCTCGTCGCGCAGCCAGTCCACCGACGCGTCGGTCAGGAACGCCTGAAAGTACGGGGGGATGATGAGCCCCCTGGTGGGGCAGTCGGGGCGGTACTGGGGCATGGTGAAGTCCCAGTACGGCAGCGTAACGCCGGGAACCACGTCCTGCAGCGCCTGCTCGAACTCGTAGAGGTAGACCCGGTGCCAGGGGAGAAAGCGCTCCCACCCGTGCTGGCAGTGGTCCTGGTGGATGAGGGCGATGTTGTTGTAGCTGCGCCGGTCCGCGGGCCACTTGTTCAGGTTGTACAGCTCGCGGAAGGCGTGGCGCAGCGCCTCCACCTCCTGCGGCTGCATGCAGTCCAGGTTCACCCGCTGGCGCAGCTCGCCCGGGCGGCCGCCGTAGGAGGCGCCGGACTCCGACGGCCCCCAGATGCGCACCACCCCGGCCTCCGCCGGCCCCTGCCCTACCGTGGCCGTGCCCGCGGCCTCGGCGGTCTGCGGCGGCGCGGGAATGTCCGTCTCGCGGTCGTCGCCGGGGAGCCCGTCGTCGATCCAGTCGCTGATGAACCGCACGTCGTCGTCGGCCACGGCGGTGCCGCCCCAGGGCAGGCGGGGAAAGACGGAGCCGTCGTACGGCGCCTGGCCGCGCAGCCCCTTCACCAGCCCGCTGGCGGCGCCGCGCCCCGGGTAGCGTGGAAAGGACTCCCCGTCCGCGCCGCCGGACGACGTTGCGCATCCGCACCCGCACCCGCTCGTCTTCGCCGCCGCCTCCTGCGGGGGGGCGATCATGCGGACGCCGTACACCTCCACCGTCTGCAGCCGCGGCAGCTCCAGCCGCCACGGGCGTCCGACGCCGCCGTAGTCGGCGGTACTGCCCCCCGCGGCCGCGTCCAGGATCTGCCGGACCCGCTCCCAGCGGGTGGGCGTGTTCTCAGCCATGTGCGCGTCTCTCCTCAGTGCGTTCCGGTGGAAATGACTGCGTGTCCATCCACACCCGCTGCCGCCGGCCCCCGGACCCAGAGCGCAGCATCTGGAAGGGTGTGGGTGGTCACGGGCCGGGGCGGGGGGGGTGGACGGTGCCGGGTGCGGACGGCGGGGCGGGCGCGGGGACTGGGCTGCATCCGGGCGGGGTGCCCTGCTCTCGGTTCACGACACAGCAGTATCAGCACCGCACGCGCGCGAAGTCAAGCATTTTGGGCTTTTTGTATGCGGCGCCTGTGCGTTCCGGAAGCGATGCGCATCAGGCGTTTACAGCTTTTTTGTAATCTTTCGTGCCATCGCCGCATCGGTGGATAGTTCCAAACTATTGCACTCCCTTGGCGACATTCGTGCGCCACCGCATGCACATGTCTCCCGCGGGTCTTTGAACTTCACTCACGCAGAGCAGCAGAGAGGCGGAGAAGCAGAGGACGACATCGTGAATCCTCTGCTTCTCTCCCCCTCTGCTGCTCTGCGTGAAAAGCAGTTGCTGAACGGCCGTTGCTCAGTCCCAGGGCTTGAGCACGACCTTGATGCAGCCGTCTTCCTTGGCGCGGAAGGTCCGGTACATCTCCGGGCCCTTGTCGATGGGCACCGTGTGCGTGATCACGAACGAGGGATCGATCTCACCGTTCTCGATGCGGCGCAGCAGCTCGTCGTGGTACGCCTGCACGTGCGTCTGCCCCGTCCGGATGGTGAGCGCCTTGTTCATGATGGCGCCCACGGGAATCTTGTCCGCGATCCCCAGGTAGACGCCGGGGATGGAGATGGTCCCCGCGGGGCGGCAGCACATGATGGCCTCGCGCAGCACGTGCACGCGGTCGGTCTCCTGCATCAGCATGGTCTTGACCTTGTCGTAGACGGCGTCGATGCTCCCCGTGCCGTGCGCCTCGGCGCCCACCGCGTCGATGCAGCGGTCCGGTCCGCGCCCGCCCGTCATCTCCATCAGCGCGTCGTAGACCCCCGTCTCCTTGAAGTCGATGGTCTCCGCGCGGCCGGCGGACCGCGCCATGGCCAGCCGCTCCGGCACCGTGTCGATGGCGATCACCCGGCCGGCGCCCTGCATCCAGCAGCTCTGGATGGTCATCTGCCCCACCGGCCCGCATCCCCACACCGCCACCGTGTCGCCCGGCTGGATGTCGGCGTTCACGGCCGCCATCCATCCCGTGGGAAAGATGTCGGAGAGAAAGAGCACCTTCTCGTCCGGCAGGTCGCTGTCGATGCGCAGCGGGCCCACGTCGGCGTACGGCACGCGAAGGTACTGCGCCTGGCCGCCCGCGAACCCGCCCGTCATGTGCGAGTAGCCGAAGAGGCCGGCCGTGGTGTGGCCGATGAGCTTCCTTGGAATCTCGGGGTTGCGGTTCGTGGTCTCGCACACCGAGTACAACTTGTTCTGGCAGAACCAGCAGCTGCCGCACGAGATGGTGAAAGGGATGACCACGCGGTCGCCCTTTCTGATGCGCCTGACCTCGCTCCCCACCTCCTCGACGATGCCCATGGGCTCGTGGCCCACGATGTCGCCGGGCTCCATGAACGGGTTGAAGCCGTCGTACAGGTGCAGGTCGCTGCCGCAGATGGCCGTGGACGTGATGCGAACGATGGCGTCCGTGGGGTCCACGATGACGGGGTCCGGCACCTCCTCGCACTTGATGGACGAGCGGCCGTGCCACGTAAGAGCCTTCATCCTCTCCTCCTCCCGGTCCCTGGTCGTTGCTCGTCCGCCCCCGCCGCCGCTCC
>DATABT010000019.1:0-14978 GCA_036259455.1 Longimicrobium sp.
GCTGCGCCCCTCGCGCATCAGCGTCAGCAGCCGGTCGGCCGTCACGCTCTCGTGCACCATGAGGATGGGGCGCATCAGCTCGCGGATGCTGGCCACCTGCCCGCGCTCCAGGTAGCCACGGAACAGGTCCTTGGTGTGCAGCAGCCCCTCCACGTGGTCGATGTCGCCGCGGTAGACGGGCAGGCGCGTGTACGGCGTCTGCGCCATCCGCGTGAGCACCTGGTCAATGGGCGTGTCGATCTCCACCCCCACGATCTCCTGCCGCGGCACCATCAGGTGGCGCGCGGGGCGGATGCCCAGCTGCAGGGCGCGGCGCAGGCGGCGGTGCTCGTCCGGCTCCAGCAGCCCGCCGTCGCGGCTCTCCGCGATCAGCAGGTCGATCTCCTCGGGCGAATGGATGTGCCGGTGCCCCACGGGCTGGACGCCCATCGCCCGGAGTGCCAGGTTGCCGCTGCCGTTCAGAAAGCGGATGAACACGGAGAAGGCGATGAGCGACCAGCGCATGGGGAGCGACGTGCGCAGCGCCACCTGCGTGGGGAACTGCAGCGCGAGCGACTTGGGCACCAGCTCGCTCAGCACCATCGCCAGCACGGTGAGCACCACCAGGATGACGGCCGCCGCCGTGGACCGCGCGCCGGCTTCCGACACGTTCGGCGCCAGGCGGCGGATGAGGTCGGCCATTGGCGCGGCCAGGGAGGCCTGCCCGTACGCGCCGATGATGAGCGAGGTGAGGGTGATGCCGATCTGGCACGCCGCGATGTAGCGGTCCAGCGCCTGCGGGTCGTCCAGGTAGGGAAGCAGGCGCAGCGCGGCGGCGTCGCCCTGCTCCGCGCGCTGCCGGATGCGGCTGCGGCGCACGCTCACCGCGGCGAACTCGGCGGCCACGTACAGGGCGGTGAGCGCGATGAGACCGATGATGACCAGCAGGGGAAGCAGGGTCATCGGGCACGGGTGGGGGACGGGTTCCGGAGCGCCCGAGGGGGCTTTCCGGGGGCGCGCGAACGCGGTCTCACGCTCGTAGCACTTGTGCTCACGGCTGTAAACGTGCTTCTTGTGGGGATTCTCAGAACGCACGGAGCACGCCACACCGCGCCGCGCGCGCGGGGGCACCCCGCGCTTTGTGGAGGGTACGTGTTGCGCGAACCCCCCGCAAGACGATCTTTTCAGGCGCTTCCGGCACGCGGCCGGCGGCCGCCCAGACCCACGCGTACCCTGTGACCGGTCAAGGATGGACCAGGAAACCGCCCTCAGCGACAAGCTGCGCGACCGAATTCTGAGCGCCCTGCACCTGGGGCTGCTGCAGCCCGGCGACCGACTGCCCAGCATCCGCACCCTGTGGCGCGAGATGGGGGTGGACCACCGGGTGGTGGCCCAGGCGTACCGCGTGCTCGAGGACGAGGGGCTGGTGGAAGTGCGCGGCCGCTCCGGCGTGTACCTTGCCCCGCAGGACCAGCTGGGGGGCGAGGTGCTGGCCGAGACGGCCCGGTGGATGGCCGGCGTGCTGGTGGAGGGGTGGAAGCGCCGCATGACGCTGGCCGAGATCCCCGAGCTCATCCGCCGCTGCACCAGCACCGTGCGCCTGCGCTGCGCCGTGGTGGAGAGCAACGTGGACCAGATGACCGCCTACAGCGCCGAGCTGGAAGAGCAGTTCGGGCTGGAGGCCGTGCCGGTCTACATCTCCCCCGTCCCCCTGCCCCGCCCCGACCGCTCCGTGGAGTTCCACGCGGTGGAAGAGGCCATCCGCAGGACGGACCTCGTCGTCACCACCAGCTACCACTCGCGGCTGGTGCGCAAGGCGGCCGAGAACGTGGAGGTGCCCGCCGTAACGCTCACCGTCAACAGCGAGGTGGTGGAGACGGTGCAGCGGCAGATCCGCAGCGGCGGGGTGACGCTGGTGTGCGTGGACCCGGAGTTCGGCAACCGGCTGCGGGCCATGTACGCCGATGCCAGCGAGGGCCCCGAGCAGATCCGCGTGGTGCTGGCCGACGACACCGGGGCCATCCAGTCGCTCAGCCGCGACGACGCGGTGATTCTCACCCGCGCCGCGCGCAACCGCCTGGGCGAGGACCTGGAGCTGCCGCCGCTGCTGCTGCCGCACTCGCCTACCTTCAGCGCCCACACCGCGCGCGAGCTGCTGCAGCTCATCATCCGCCTGAACCTGGCCGCCGCGGAGCAGCAGGACCCCTCGGAGCTGCTGGCCGGAGCGAGTGCGGGTGCGTGATGGAGTGAAGCGCGTTCCCCTCAGAACCACGTGATTGCGACGGCCCGCGGATGCGAATCCGTGGGCCGTCGTTGCGTTTCCGCCGCGCCCCCTGTCACGCTCGCGTAGCGCCCAAGGGGGTGAAGCCCCGCCGGGCAAGCGCAGCGCGCCGGGGCGGGGCTTATGGCCGTCATAGCCGCGGGCTTGAGCCCGTGGTGGGTTGGGGCCCACGCCGACGCATCGCCGCCGAAAAACAAACCGGGCGCACGCGACTCCCCGTCCGCCCGGTCCGTACCTTCGTAGCTTCGTACCGCCTCCCCGCCCTACCCCAGGTTGTACTTCGCCGACAGGTCCTGCTGCGTGCTCGTCGCGATCAGGCGGATCTCGTCGGGCTGCAGCAGGGGATCGTCGCGCAGGCCAAGGGTGAGCTTGAGCGACTTCTCCAGCCCCTTCAGGAACTGGGGCTCCTGCTCGATCAGGAAGAGGGCGACCTCCGGGTGCACGCGCACGGTGATCTGCCGGTCCTTGCCGTCGGCGGCGGCGCGGCGGATGGAGCGCTCGATGCGCCGCACCACCGTCTCGGGCGTGAACACGCGCCCGCTGCCGCCGCAGGTGGGGCACGGCTCCGTCTGCGTGTGGTAGAGCGAGGGACGCACCCGCTGGCGCGTCATCTCGATCAGCCCCAGCTCGCTCACCTGGAACGCCTTGGTGCGCGCCCGGTCGCGCGACAGGTGCTGCCGCAGCTCCTGCAGCACCTTGTCGCGGTTGGCCTTGGACTCCATGTCGATGAAGTCGCAGACGATGATGCCGCCCACGTCGCGCAGCCGCAGCTGCCGCGCGATCTCCCGCGCCGCGTCCACGTTGGTCTTGAGGATCGTCTTCTCGGGGTCCTTTTTGCCCGTGTAGCGACCCGTGTTGACGTCGATGCTGACCAGCGCCTCCGTGGGCTCCACGATGATGTAGCCGCCGGAGGGCAGATTGACGCGCCGCTGGAAGGCGTCGCGGATCTCCCGCTCCAGGTCGTACGCGTCGAAGAGCGGCCTGGCTTCCGTGTACAGGTGCACGCGCTGCACGAGCGTCGGGTCCACCTGCTCCAGGTAGGCGACGATCTCGTCGAACACGTTCTTGCTGTCGACCGTGAGCGAGTCGACCTTCTGCGAGAACAGGTCGCGGATGATCCCCGCCGTCAGCTTGGCCTCGCGGTGCACGGCAGCGGGGGCCCGGGCGCGCTTGGCCTTCTTCTGGATCTGCTGCCAGGTGGACATCAGAGACTTGAGCTCGCGCTCGAAGGTCTCGCGCGTCAGGTCCTCGCTCACCGTGCGGACGATCACGCCGCCCGCCCTGTCCGGCAGCACCTCGCGGGCGAGCGTCCGTAGACGAGCGCGCTCCTCGCGGTCCTCGATCTTGCGCGACACGCCGACGTGCGACGAGCCGGGCATGTAGACCAGGAAGCGCCCGGGAAGGGAGATGTGGGCGGTTACGCGCGGGCCCTTGGTGCTGATGGGCTCCTTGCTCACCTGCACCAGCAGGTCCTGCCCCTTCTTGACCACGTCCTGGATGGGCGGATACCGCCCGCGCCGTCCGTCGCCCCCGCCGCCGCCGTTGGCCGCCGCCTTCTCCGCCGCGTCCTCGCGCTCGGCGGGATCGTCGTCGTCGTCGCCGTCGTCTTCCACCGCCACGTCGGAGACGTGCAGAAACGCCGCCTTCTCCGTGCCGATGTCGACGAAGGCGGCCTGAATGCCGGGAAGCACGGCCTCTACCCGCCCCTTGTACACGTCGCCCACCATGCGCGCCGCGTCGGGCCGGTCGACCATGAGCTCGACCAGCACGTCATCCTCCAGGATGGCGACGCGCGTTTCGCGGGCGCTTGCGTTCATCAGGATCTCGCGCTTCACGCCGCCTCGCTTGCGCACGAGGGGCGCCGGGCGAGACCCGGCGGGGGGGATGGCCGCGCGCGAGGGGCGCGCGTGCGCCCCCCGTGGTGCCGTTGGATGTCCATCGGTCCTCTGCAAGGGCCTGGCGCCGCGCCGGTGAAGGGCGACGCCGGCCCGCCGTTCAGTGGGAGAGCTCGCGGAGGATGTTCCGGGCGATCACCAGCCGCTGGATCTCGCTGGTCCCCTCCCCGATCTCGCAGATCTTGGCGTCGCGCATCATGCGCTCCACCGGGTATTCCTTGGTGTAGCCGTAGCCGCCGTGGATCTGGACTGCCTTGGTGGTGACCCGCATGGCCACCTCCGAGGCGAACAGCTTTGCCATCGACGCCTCTTTGGAGTACGGCCGGCCCTGTTCCTTGAGCCACGCCGCGTTGTACACCAGGTGTCTGGCGGCCTCGATCTCGGTCGCCATGTCGGCCAGCATGAACTGGATGCCCTGGAACTCGGAGATGGGCTTGCCGAACTGCCGCCGCTCGGCCGCGTACCGGGCCGCCTGCTCGAACGCGCCCTCGGCGATGCCGAGCGAAAGCGCGCCGATGCCGATGCGTCCGGCGTCCAGCGTCTTCATGAAGTTGACGAAGCCCATCCCCACCTCGCCCAGCACCTGCGCGTCGGGCACGAACGCGTTCTCGAACACCAGCTCGCGCGTGTCCGACGCCCGCCACCCCATCTTGTCCTCCTTCTTGCCCGCCCGCACGCCCTCGGTAAAGGGCAGGTCGTCGCTGTGGCCCACGCCCAGCTCCCGCGCCCTTTCCAGGTCCGTGGTCGGCTTGGCGACGATGAAGGAGGTGATGCCCTTGTTCCCCTTTTCCCGGTCCGTCACGGCGGTGGCCACAAAGACCTCGCCCACCCCGGCGTGGGTGATGAAGATCTTACTGCCGTTGAGGATCCACCCGCCGTCCGTCCGTACCGCCGTGGTGGCGGTGCCGCCCGCGTCGCTTCCCGCGCCCGGCTCCGTCAGCCCGAACCCGCCCAGCACCGTCCCGCTCGCCAGGACGGGGACGAAGCGCTCCTTCTGCTCCTGCGTTCCAAAGTTGACGATGGGGCTGGTGCCCAGGGTGGTGTGCGCGCTCACGGTGATGGCGTGGCTCGCGTCCACCCTGGCCAGCTCGTGGATGACGATCATGTAGCTGATGCCGTCCATTCCCGCCCCGCCCAGCTCCTCGCCCCAGGGCACGCCCAGGAGGCCCAGCTCGCCCATCTTCTTTACGTTCTCCCAGGGGAACTCCGACGTCTGGTCCAGCTCCCCCGCCACGGGCGCGATCTCGTTCGTGGCGAAGTCGCGCACCATGTCGCGGATCATCAGGTGGTTCTCGTCGAAGTACCGTTCCATGGGGCCGCGCGGGGTCCGTTCTTCGTTCAGAGGGTGGCCAGAAGTTCAGCGGTGACGCGGGGTTTGCGCCGGATCGCCCGTAAGCTCGGGCAATTTAAGGGCCGCAGGTGATGCGGGAAAGATGAGCCGGCCGGGTTCCACGCGCAGCACGCCGGGAAAAGACAACCGCAACTGTACTCACGCAGAGCAGCGGAGAAGCAGAGAAGTACGTTCTCCGCTGCTCTGTCCCTCTGCTGCTCTGCGTGATTCAGGCGTGCGCCGCCAGGCCGCCAGAAGTTTCGTTGATGGCAGATGGGTGCGGAGATTATGTTCTGCTACGACAGCGGCCTTCCTGCAATCCCCACCCCGAACACCTCATGCGGACCACACTCGTTGTTCTGTGCTGCCTGGCGCTGGGCGCCGGCGGCCTGCACGCGCAGACGCGCACCCTTACCGGCACCGTCTCCAGCGCCGCGGGCGAGCCCATCGCCGGGGCGCGCGTGGAGGAAAAGGGCACGCCCAACAACACCAGCACCGACGCGGCGGGGCGTTACACGCTGCGCTACGGCGCGCCCGGCGCCATTATCCGCGTCACGGCCGACGGGTACCTGGGGCGCGAGATGGCGGCGCAGAGCGACGGAACGATGGACGTGGTCCTGGGCGGCGTGCTGCTGGAAAGCATGGTGGTGGTGGGAACGCGCCGCGCGGACCGCAGCGCCACGGAAACGCCCGTGGCCGTGGACGTCATCCCGCTGGCGGAGGTGGCGGACCGGAGCGGATACCTGGAGGTGAACCGGCTGCTGGAGCAGGTGGCGCCCAGCTTCAACGCCAACCGCCAGAGCGGCGCGGACGGCAGCGACCACATCGACCCGGCGGCGCTGCGCGGGCTGGGGCCGGACCAGACGCTGGTGCTCATCAACGGCAAGCGCCGCCACCAGTCGTCGCTCATCAACATCTTCGGCAGCCGCGGGCGGGGGAACACGGGGACGGACCTGAACGCCATCCCCATGGCCGCCATCGAGCGCATCGAGATCCTGCGCGACGGCGCCAGCGCGCAGTACGGCAGCGACGCCATCGCGGGCGTCATCAACATCGTCCTCAAGTCCAGCACCGACGAGCTCAGCGCCTCGCTGGCCAGCGGGGTGCGCGACGCGCGGCCGCCCAGCGAGTTCGACGTGCTGCGGACGGAGGACTGGGACGGGCAGGAGCTGCAGGCGGCGGCCAACTACGGCGTGCGGCTGGGAAGCGGCGGCGGCTTTCTGAACCTGACGGGCGAGTACCTCACGCGCGACAAGACCAACCGCCCCGCTGACCCGGGCACCTTCGACATCTACCGCCGCCAGTTCGGCGACGCGTCGGCGGACAACGTTGCCGGCTTCCTGAACTCGAGCGTGCCCCTGGACTCGCTCACCGCCCTCTACGCGTTCGGCGGCGCGAGCTACCGGCAGACCGACGCGTACGCCTGGAGCCGCGACGCGGACTCGGAGCGCAACGTCCCCGAGATCTACCCCAACGGCTTCGACCCGCGCATCCTCAGCGACATCACCGACGCCTCGCTCTCCCTGGGCGCGGTGACGGAGCGCGGCGGGTGGACGTTCGACCTGAACAATACCTTCGGCCTGAACCGGATGGATTATTCGGTCGATGGAACCCTGAACGCCTCGCTGGGCGCATCGTCGCCGACCTCCTTCGATGCCGGCGGCTTTCAGTTCGCGCAGAACACGGTGGGGATCGGCGCCACGCGGCTGTTCGGCGGCATCGGCGCCGGGCTGAACCTGGCGCTGGGCGGCGAGTACCGCGTGGACCGCTACGAGATCTTCGCGGGCGAGGAGGGGAGCTGGCGCAACTACGGCGCGCAGGACACGCTGGAGGACGGGACGATCGTGGACAAGCCGGGCGGCGCGCAGGGCTTTCCCGGCTTCCAGCCGGACAACGAGCTGTCGGAGACCCGCAGCAACCTGGGCGCGTACGCCGACGCGGAGCTGGACGTCTCCGACCGCATCACCGTGGGCGCGGCGGCGCGCTACGAGAACTACAGCGACTTCGGCGGCACGCTGACGGGGCGGCTGGCCGCGCGCGTGGGCGTGGCGCCGGGGATCTCGCTGCGCGGGTCGGTCGGCACGGGGTTCCGGGCGCCGTCGCTGCAGCAGATCTACTTCAACAGCACCTTCACCGACTTCGTGGGCGGCGTGGCGGTGGACAAGGTGATTGCGCGCAACGACAGCGAGCTGGCGCAGGCGCTGGGCATCCCCGCGCTGCGGGAGGAGAAGTCCACGCAGGCCAGCGTGGGCGTGACGGCACGCAGCGGCCCCTTTACCGCCACCGTGGACGCGTACCTGGTCGACATCGACGACCGCATCGTGCTCACGGGCGCGTTCGAGGACACGGACCCCGACATCGGCGCGGAGCTGGTCGCGCTGAACGTGGGCGCGGCGCAGTTCTTCACCAACGCGCTGGACACGCGCACCCGCGGGCTGGACGTGGTGCTGGCGTACGCCCGGCCCTTGGGCGCGCACGGCGTTCGCGCGGCGCTGGTGGGCAACTTCAACGACATGGAGCTGGGCGACATCACCACCAGCCCGCGGCTGGCGGGAAAGGAAGACATCTACTTCGGGCCGCGCGAGCAGGCGTTCCTGCTGGCCTCGGCGCCGGACAGCAAGATGTCGTTCTCGCTGGATCACTCGCACCGCGCGATGGAGTCGTCGCTGCGGGTGAACCGCTGGGGCGAGGTGGAGCTGGTGGACTGGATCGACGAGAAGGACGTGTACGAGGCCGCGTACACGGTGGACGCGTCGGTGACGTACCGCTTCGCGCGCTTCGCCAGCCTTACGCTGGGCGGAACCAACCTGTTCGACCGGTATCCCACGCAGCAGGACACGGAGACGGAGACGGGCGGCCTGTGGGACGCGGTGCAGATGGGCAGCAGCGGCGCCTTCTACTTCCTGCGCCTGAACATCCGCCGCTAGCAGAAGCACCGCGATCTTACGGTAGAGCAGCAGAGGAGCAGAGGAATCACGATGTCGTCCTCTGCTTCTCTGCCTCTCTGCTGCTCTGCGTGAGTGCTTTTTGATCTGTTCGCCGCTCGCGCTCCCCCGGCGTGTTCTCGTCCGACCCCGTGGCCGTGGGGCCGGATCTCGGGTGAAGAAGAGGAAAAGATTGTCACGCAGAGAAGGAACAGAGAAGCAGAGGAACTTATCGACCTCTGCTCCTCCGTGTGAAGAAATCAGTAGAACTCAGCCTTCGCGCAGAATCTGGAGGAACGCCTCGCCGTATTTTTCGATCTTGGCGGGGCCGATGCCGGGGACGCGGCGCATCTCCACCAGCGACCGGGGATGGCGCTTCGCCAGCTCCACCAGCGTCTTGTCCGCGAACACGCAGTACGCGGGCAGCTCCTGCTCCTTCGCCAGTTCGGTGCGCAGGGCGCGCAGCCGGGTGTAGAGCGCGCGCTGCTCCGGCGTGGGAGGCGCCACGCCGGCCGGCTCCGGGGGAAGCTCGTTGCGATCGCGCTTGCGTGGCGCCTCGCGGGTCCGCGTCCGGGCGCGGTTGGCGTCCAGTCCTTCGTTGACGGCCTCCAGCACCGCCCGGCCCCAGCGGTCCGCGAACTCGCGGTCCACACCCGGCACGGCCATCAGCTCCTCCGGGCGCCGCGGATGCGCCCCCGCCAGCGCCTGCAGCAGCTCGTCCTTCCACAGCATCTGCGGCGGAATGCCGTCGCGCCCCGCGAGCTCCGCGCGCAGGGCCACCAGGCGCGTGAGCACCCGCTCCGCGCGACTGGCCGGCTCCAGCGCCGCGCCGCCCGCGGAAAGGCCCAGCGGCCCCGTCCCCAGGCAGTTGTCGCAGGCGCCGCACTCCCGCATGGCCGCCGGGTCGCCGAAGTAGCGCAGTACGAAGCCGCGGCGGCAGCCCTCCGCGTAGGCGTAGCGCTGCATCTCCCGCAGCTTGGCCTCCTCTCGCCGCCGCCGCTCGTCCAGCGCCCGCCAGTCGACGGGCAGGCGATGGACGGGCGTCTCGCGGTCCAGCACCCACACGCCCTCGCCCGTCAGCGCGCGCCACTCCACGAACCCCTCGTCCCCGAGCGCCTGCAGGAGGGGACGCCCACCGCCCTCCGCTCCCGCCGCGCGGTCCAGCGCCCGCCAGTCCAGCGACACGCCGCGGTACAGCGCCTCGCCTCCCCCGCCCTTCCACAGCGCGCGCAGAAAGTGCAGCTCCGCCGGCCGCTCCCCCAGCTCGGCGGAGATGCGCTCGGGCCGGGCCAGCAGCCGCACCCGCACGGGGCGCGGCCCGCTGCCGTACGTCTGCCGTACCAGCCCGAACTGCTCCAGCACGCGGACCGCGGAGGCGGCCTGCCGGTCGTCCTTGAGCCCGTCCACCGTCCGCCCCAGCTCCGCGACGGGGAGCGTGAACAGCCCGTCCTGCGCGCACCCCGCCCGCAGCGCCTGCATCATCGCCTCCACCCCGCGGCGCGGCGGGTTCGCGGCGTTGATGAAGAACTCGTGCGTGAGCTTGTCCTTGTGCGCGTGCAGCAGCACGCAGTCCGACTGGCCCCCGTCGCGCCCCGCGCGCCCCGCCTCCTGGTAGTACGCCTCCAGGTTGCCCGGCAGGTTGTAGTGGATGACCACGCGCACGTCCGGCTTGTCGATCCCCATTCCGAACGCGTTGGTGGCCACCACCACGCGCACCTGCCCGGACATGAACTCGTCCTGGATGCGCTTGCGGTCCCGGTCCGGGAGCCCCGCGTGGTAGCCCACGGCCGGTGTCCCCATCCCGTTCAGCAGCTGGGTGATGGCGTCCACCGTCTTGCGCGTGGACGCGTAGATGATGGCGGATCCCTCGCGCCCCTTGAGCAGGCGCAGGAGAAGCCGGTCCTTCTCCGAGTCGTTCCTGGCCCGCAGGACGTGCCACACCAGGTTGCGCCGGTCGAACCCCGTCACCAGCACCGCCGGGTCGCGCAGCCCCAGCTGGCGCACGATGTCGCGGCGCACCTCCTCCGTGGCCGTGGCCGTCAGCGCGGCCACCGGGGGGTCGCCCAGCAGCTTGCGCACCTCGCGCAGGCGCAGGTAGCTGGGGCGGAAGTCGTGGCCCCACTCGCTCACGCAGTGCGCCTCGTCCACCGCCAGCAGGCTCACGGCAATGGAGGCCAGCCGCCGCCGGAACCCCTCCGCGTCGAAGCGCTCCGGCGCCACGTACAGGAGCTTGAGGTCGCCCCGCTGCGCCGCGTCGAGCCGCGCCGCCTGCTCGCCCATCGGCAGGGTGGAGTTGATGAACGCCGCCGGAACGCCCGCCGCCTCCAGCGCGTCCACCTGGTCCTTCATCAGCGAGATCAGGGGGGAAACGACGAGCGTCACGCCGGGGAGCATCGTCCCCGGCACCTGGTAGCACAGGCTCTTGCCGCCCCCCGTGGGCATGATGGTGAGCGAGTCGCCGCCGGAAAGGACGTTGCGGATGGCCTGGTCCTGCCCCGGGCGAAAGTCGGGGTACCCCCAGTACCGGCGCAGCGCCTCGCGCGCCGCCTGCAACGGGTCGGTGTCGAGACCTTCGGGGACGGGGACGGCGGCCGAAACCACGCTCATGCGAAAACGCGCCTTGCGAACGGTCGGAGAGTTGAACAAAGGGTACAATATGGACGAGTGGGCGCCGCTTATCCAGCCCCCGCCGCCCGGAGCAGGAGGCGCGACCCGGTCCGGCGCGCTTCCGGGCATCCTCCGTACCTTCGCACCTTCGTACCCAATCCGGAAAGATGCGGCCGATGTGGGACACGCGCGCCCCAACCCGTGGCTCCTCGACACCGGCGGGCGCGGCCGACGGTTTTTTTCAAGATTCCACGCCGCCGCGGCACACGCCCGTTTGTGCCATTCCCCGGTGGATCGCACAACCGGACGTTTTCGCGTAAACTATTCTACGGAAAAGAGGTACATCCGTTCCAGAAGGATCATGATTTCGCGATTTTCCCGGGATGGCGCATCAGCGGGTAGCAGAGCCCCCGCGGATGTTGCGTGAAGAAGGTCTGCCCATTACCATTCAGTCCGTGCGCGAGGACCGTCGCTGCACGCGGCGGACTTCCGTTTTTCCGCACCTGACACGCACCTTCCCGCCGGCTGGCGCGGCACGCGCCGCGACCCGGACCGGCCCCCGCACCGCCGGCACGATCCCGGCGCATCCGGCATCCCCCAAGTGAAGACTCCTGCAATGGCCGACAAGGGCACCACCCGTACTTCGCCGCGCTCCCCCGCCGAGCGCCGTCCGTGGGTTGCGCCGCGCGTGGAAGACCTGCCCCGCCTGACGGAGCTCACGCTCCTCACCGCTCCCATCGAGGCCGACTGCGGCGTCGGCGGCAGCACCTGCTTCTGATTCTCCTGGTCCAGCGCGCGCGGGCGAGAAGGGCGCCGACATGATGTACGTGGGCTTTGCCCTTACGGAGCACTGCAACCTGCGGTGCCCGCACTGCATTCGCGACGACGTCACCACCGTCCGCAACCTTTCGCCGGAGCTGCTGTTCCGCACGGTGGACGACGCGCTGGGCATTTTTGGCGCGGGGAACGTGACCGCCTCCCTCACGGGGGGCGAGCCCACGCTTCATCCGCGGTGGGACCAGGTGACCGCGGGGCTGCACGCCCGCGCCGTTCCCTACCGGTTCGTGACCAACGGCTGGCACATGCGCCGCATGATGCCGTCGCTGGACCGGCACCCGCCCGAGGCCGTGCGGGTGAGCCTTTCCGGGGCCACGGAAGACGTCCACGACGAAGAGCGCGGACGGGGAAGCTTCAGGCGGGTGCTGCAGGCCGTTGCCCTGCTCACCAGCCGGCGCATCCCCGCCGCGCTTTCCATTGTCATCGACCGGCGCGACCGCCACCAGGTGCGCCGCGCCGCCGACCTGGCCGAGGCACTGGGGTGCACCCGGCTGCACTTCATCCTCCCCCAGCCCGTTCCCGGCAGCGCGGCCCGCGACAGCGACCTGCCGCCCTCCGAGTTCGCGGCCGTGCGCGACGAGGTGTTCGCCCTCAAGGCCCAGCCGGGGCGCCGGACGCACATCCAGCTGGACTACGGCTACCCGTTCGACGGCCCCGAGCACCCGTGCGAGACCTTCGCCGGGCAGCGGGTGTACGTGGACGCGCGCGGCCGCCTGTCGCTCTGCTGCCAGCTCAGCGAGTACGGCGAGAACGAGCGCGACGTGGTGGCGGACCTGAACGAGGTTCGCTTCGCGGACGTGTGGCCGCGCTACCAGCAGGGGCTCGAGGCTCTCTACCGCCGGAGTGCGCCGCGCGATCCGTCGGACGCGTTCGACGCCTTTCCCTGCATGCGCTGCGCGCGTTCGCTGGGCAAGACGGCGTGGCTGCGCGACTACCCCGGCACCCCGTGGCACGGCATCGCCGCGGACGAGCCGGCGCCGGTGCGGCTGGTTTCCATCGGCTACCCGGCGCGTGCCCGCGGGCTGGCGGCGGCGGGCGGCTGAAGCCCGTGTCCGCGCATCCGGCCGCCCCCCCTCCCGGCGGCCGAGCCTCCATCCGGCTGCTCCACGACGGCTCGCTCACGCTGCGCATCCACCCGGCGCTGGCGCCCCTCGCCGCGTCGTGGATCCCCATCCTTCCCGATCCATCCGCCGCCGCATCCGCCGCGCATTCATCCGCCGCATCCGCCCCGTCCGCCGCGCATTCATCCGCCGCGTCCGCCCCATCCGCCGCATCCGCCGCCGACGATCCACGGGAAGCCTCCGCCGCGCATCCGTCCGCCGGGCCATCCGGAGAATCCGCCGCGCCCGCGTCCGACCATGCGTTGAAGGCGCTCACCGCGCATTCATCCGCCGATCCATCGAGATCCGCCGATCCGCCGGAAGAATGCGCCGCGCCGGCGCGCGCCGTACCCTCTTCCGCACCGGCGCGCATCCGCGTGGTGCGCCTGCGGGGCCGGCCGTTCGCGCTTCCGCAGGGCGAGCCCACGGTGGAGATGCAGCGCGTGCGCGCCTGGCTGGACGAGGATGCCGGCCGGGCTTGCCTGGCCGCGGAGGACGGCCACGTGTGCGGCGTGGTGGACCTGGCGCGGGGGCGGGCGGTTCTCGGTGTCCACGCCGCGGCACCCTTTTCGCGGCAGCGCGAGGAGGACCTGGCGTACGCGCTTACGGTGGCCGCGGCGCTGCTGCTGGGCCGCCGGGGGGCGTCTGGGTCAGCCTACCCATGCCGTTCCCCGCGCGACGCGCGATCCTTCATGCCGGGGGACGCGGTGCAGCGCACGGCGCGCGCGCTGCTGCACGCGGGGGCCGTGGTTGCACCGGACGGCCGCGCCTGGCTGCTGGTGGGCGACAGCCACAGCGGCAAGACCACCACCTGCGCCACCCTGATCCGCGCCGGCTGGGAGTGGCTCGCGGACGACCAGGTGGTGCTGGGAGTGGAGCGGAACGGGACAGTGCGGGCGGAGGGGTGGCCCCGCGCGTTCACCCTGGACGAGGGGTACGCGGCGGGGACCCCGCGGGGACGGCGCGCCCCGGCGGACCCCGCGGGGCTGGGGCCGGGACGCTGGCGGCGGAGCGCGCAGGTGGGCGGCGTGCTCCTTCCGCGGGTGCAGGCGGACGCGCCGACGGCCATGGAACCGGCGCACGCGGCCGAGGTGCTGGGGGCGCTCATCCGCCAGTCGCCCTGGCTGCTGGCGGACCGGATGGCGGCACCGGCCGTGCTGGAGTTGCTCTCCCAGACCGCGCGTTTACCCTCGTATCGCCTGCGCGCGGGATTGGACAGCTACGGAGATACGAAACTGCTTCAGAAAATTGTTGCAGATTTCGTCCTCCCGTGAAAACTGCGGGGCATGCCCTTTACAGCCCCCCCTGAATGCGCGATAATGGTTGACACACGCGCATGCGCGCGTATGTTCCGGATCTGCTACCGGCACAGTTCCACCTGCCGGTAGTTGCCCGCCGCCGACCGGGCGGCCGGGAACTCCCCGTCCAGATGTGTGGAAGGCACATGGCTGAGCTCTCTCACACCGAAGTGCGTTCGTCCGGCGAGGCGCCGGACACCTCCGGGCCGCGCAGGCCGTTCGTCGCTCCCTCGGTCGAGCACCTGGGCAGGCTCGAAGCGAACACGCTGTTGACGGTCGTTATTCCCTGAGGCGATCGCCGCCGCGGCCGGCCTGCTCGCGCTCATGGTGTTCCTGGCGCTGGCCCTCGCCAGCTATCACCAGACCGACCCGTCGGCGAGCACCGCCGCCGCCGAGGGCCGGGTGGCGAACTGGATGGGGCCGATCGGCGCGGCGGCCGCGGACCGGCTGCTGTTCCTGTTCGGCCCGGCCGCGATCCTGCTGCTGCCGCTGCTCTACGTCCACGCGGTGCGGTTGTGGCGGCTGGCGGAGGGCGCCCCGGACCAGCCGCGGCCGCGGTGGTGGCGCCAGGGGCTCAAGCTGCTGGCGGCCATCGTCCTGCTCGGCACCGTCCTTGCCCTGGTGTTCGAGACTCCGGTGCTGACCCTGCCCGCCTCGATGGGCGGCCTGGCGGGATTGCTCGGCGCTCACGGCGTGCGGGCGACCGCCGCGCTGCTGCCGCCCGAGG
>DATABT010000020.1:0-6546 GCA_036259455.1 Longimicrobium sp.
CTACCTCGCGGGCAGGGCCGTCGTGGCCGGAACGAGCCCGCGGCGATGAACTGACCTGACGACGCCCGGACGACCGATCCCCTCCCGCCCAGGACCCGAGATGACCAGGAACGCGCGCGCGCTGGCAGCCGCACTGAATCGCGAGATCGTCGACGATCAGCCCGGACGGCTCGCCATCCATACGCACCGCATTCGCCTGACGCAGGCGAACCTTCCTTATCAGCCGGTGACCGGCAAACGACTGCCGTCGGAGAAGCACTTCGCCGTTTACGCCGACCAGATCGTTCTCGCGGGCGTGCTGCAGAACCCCGGCCGCGACATCGAACTGCACGCCCGCGAAATCATCATCGAGGCGCCGGCTACGCTGGACGCCGCCGGTGCCTACGCCGAGAAGGATTTCCGGCCCGGCGACGCACCGATCCAGAAAGATGCCAGACCGGGCGCCGACGGAACCGACGGCGCCGACGGAACGGACGGGGGCAGCGGCGGCCGCATCGTCATCGACGCGCATCACATCGTGAACCGGACGTCGGACACCCGGACGTTGTCCGTGGCCGACGTGGCCGCCATCGGCGCGCAGGCGTTCGCCGAGCACCCGCCGAAGCTCGAGGACGCCTGTGCACTGCCGGTCCTGGAAGTCGGCCGGACGAAGATGTTCGCCGACAACGAGATGGTGATCAACCTGGAGAGCGGCCGCGTCGAAGGGTTCGGCCACGTCGCGCTCGAGTCCTCGCGGTTCGACCGCAGCAGCAACCGCATCGCCCTGCGACTCTCGTTTTCCGGGTTGAAGGTCACGGGCACCACCGCGCTCTCGGGGAACGCGCGCATCGCGACGCCTGCGTTCCGCTGCATGGTCGACGTGAGTGCGACGCTCACCCCCGACGGCCCGGTGAGCGAGCTGCACAGCGACCTCTCGCTGGTCGCCGACAACCCCCTCAAGCTGCCGGTGCCCTTCGTGGACGGCACGCTGTCCGGGAGCGCGCTGGACACCGTCCGCGACCGTATCGCCGCGCACCTCGGCGCCGGCGGGGCCGAGCCGCTCCTGAACGCGATCGGCAGCCGGCTGCGTGCCGCCGCGCTGACCCTGCTCGCCAGCGGCGGCCCGGGCGGTCGCGGGCAGGACGGGCACGCCGGCAACCGCGGTGAAGCCGGACCCGACGGGGCGAAGACCTCACGGCACGGCGTGCTGACGGACGGCGGCTTCGGGTTCCCCGAAGAAGCGAAGGGCAAAGACGGACTGCAGGGCGGACGCGCCGGCTCGCCCGGGTTGTCGGGGAATGGCGGCAGCGGGGGCCAGGTCGAGCTGAACGTCATGCTTCCCCTGGGCTTGGCGGTGGTCTACAGCACCGCCGGGGGCGACGGCGGCGTCCAGGCGAGTCCCGGCGACCGCGGCCCGGGGGGGCGCGGCGGCACCGGGGCCGTGTGCCACATGTACGACGCCAGGACGGGCCGCCCCGTGGACGACGAGAAGGCGCCGGACGGCAGGGACGGTCCGCTGGGCCCGGCCGCCAGGAGCGCCGGCCGCAAGGGTTCCGCGGGCGCGGCCGGAGGTCCGCTGAAGGTCAACGGCGCGCCGTACACCGGCGGGAACGTGCCCGCGTTCACGTTCACGGGACTCGCCCCGGCGCTCAGCCTGAGCCAGCTGCTCATGACGCAGAACGCCACCGACCAGGAATTCCTGAACGCCAGGACGGAGGAGGAACGCGTCGGGGTGGCCGACGGCTACACGTGGCTGATCAACATCAACGAGCCCTTCACCGGTTCCACGACCGCAACCGAAATCGCGCGGGTACCGGAGCCGGAGCAGCGGGTGCGTGCGCGGATCCGCGACAGCGCGGTGGTGTCGCTGATGCGCCTGCAGCAGGGCCTGGACTACTTCGGCCACAGCTACAACTGGACGCCGGTGTTGAACCTCAACAGCCTGCTGGCCCGGACCGGCGAGATCATCCAGCTCGGCAAGGTGATCGAAGACCAGTTCAACCGCTACCTGGACAAGTCGCTGACGGACCGGGAACGCATGACGGCCTTCGGCAAGGCCAAGCAGGAGATCGACCGCAAGCTCGGCGAGCTCGTCGCCGAGATCGAGAAGCTCCAGCCGCAGATCCGCAGCTTCGAAGTCCAGGTCGCCGACCATTCGGCGGCGATGCTCCGCCAGCGGACGCTGCTGCTGGAGGGTCAGCTCAAGTTCAAGGAGGAGCTGATCAAGTACCTGCGCGAGCAGAACGATCTCACCTTCGGGGACTTTCTCGACATCCTGGGCACGGTGATCGGATGTGCCGGCGGTGTGGTCGAGGGCGTCGGAGGCATCAAGACGGCGATCGATGCGCTGAAGAAGGCCGACGAGTTCAGCAAGCAGGTCAAGAACGTGGTCGAGATCTTCAAGAAAGCAAAGGCCACCATCGACAGCATCAGCAAGGCGTACTCATCCGTCAAGGACGCATTCGCCGACGGAAACGCGAACGCCGCCAAGATCCTGGTCGACGGCGAAGAGTTCGACAAGATGCTCAAGGAGTACCTGGGCAAGGTGGATGCGGCCGGCGAGCTGCGCGAGGCCATGGTCTACTACCAGACGCTGGCGCAGGCGCGCAACATGGCAGCGTACAACTACACGACGCTGGTCTCGCAGGTGCTGGCGCTGCAGGCGCAGCACGATCAGCTCTACCACGGCATCCAGCACATCAACGCCGAGATCGCCGCTCACCAGGACAACGTCCTGCCGGTCTACACCGCCTATCTGAAGGACGCGTACGAAGACGTGCAGCGTAGCCTGCTGCGCAACATCTACCAGGAGAACCGGGCCTACCAGTACTGGTCGCTCACGAACCGGCCGTTGAAGACCGACGACCTGAACATCGCCACGCTGGCCGCCACGCACGGGCGTTTGATGGCGGACATCGACGGGTTTCGCGAGAACAACGAGTCGTTCACCCGGTTCCAGCAGAAGGTGATCGTTTCCGCGGATCGGTATCCCAACGAGTTCGCCGCCATGCGCGCGTCGCGCGTCCTCACCTTCCGGCTGGACCTGCGGCGGGAGCGGGGATTCCAGAACATGCGCTACATCATCGCGCGCGAGTTCAAGCTGGATTTCCCGGGGGTGGAGGGCGGCTCCAACGTGCTCTTCCTCAACCTGGTCCACAGCGGAGAAGCGTTGCTGAACAGCGACACGAATCTCGACAGACCGGACGCCCTGCACGTCTTCAGCCACCGGCCGCGCGTGTCGCCGTACAAGATCGACTACCGGGATCCCGCCAATACCGCCGGCGGCAACCTCGGCGAGGACAGCCAGGGCTACATCGGCCTGAGCCCCTTTACCCTGTGGCGGCTCGACTTCGGGCTCCCGGGCAACGAATGGCTCGACCTCCGTACCCTCGACACGGTGGTGCTGACCTTTTCGGGGCGGATGCTGGGGCCGGCCACGCGACTGCACGGAGCCACCGGGGAGGGCGCTTCCGAGCGCGCTCGGCATGCCCGGGCCGGGTGAGGGCGAGCCCGCCGCACCGCTCCACGGAGCACGGGGTGTGGGGAAGCGCACCCTGCCCAATCCGGCGGCGGCTTGCCGTCAGGGCGGGCGGGGCGATGGGGGCGACGCGGAAGGCGCCGCCCGGGAAGCGGCGGTCATGAGCGTGGCGGGGATGCGGTTGACCAGGGGCCCGCGCCGCGCATCGTTTCCGCGGAACGCCGACCCGGGGTGCCGGACGGGCTGTCGGTCGGGGCGCGGATACAGGAGAGATGGGACCGCGCCGTCGAACGGGTCGCCGCAGAAAGGACGCGCATTGGAACAGACCCTGAGGCCCCATCCGTTCGGGTGGGACGGGCCGGCCTGCGCTCAGGTGACGAGCTCCGCCGTCCGCGCTTTGGCCGGAGGCGTGCGGTGCGCGTGCGCGACGCCCGCGGCCCGCCACCTGGGGCGGAGCGCCCAGGCCGCGAGCACCGCGAGTCCGGCCAGGCAAGCCCAGGCGAGCCAATCCCCCACGCGCGGATAGAGCGTGGCCGTGCCGCGCGTGGGCACCCGCACGCTCAGGCTGCGCTGGTCCGTCCGCGCGGCATCCATGCGGGCCAGCACGCGGCCGTATGCATCCGTGGCGACCGAGATGCCGCCCGTGGTGGGCCGCACCAGCGCCACACCCTGCTCCACCGCCCGGAACGTGGCCATCTCCATGTGGATCCGCGCGATCTCCGGCCAGTCGTTGGACGGCCCCACCAGGATGTCCACGCCCTGCCGGCCCGCCTGGCGGATGAGCCGCGGAAAGTCCAGGTCGTAGCAGATCGCCAGCCCCAGCCGGCCGTACGGCGTATCCACCACGCCCAGCCGGCCGTCGCCCGCCCGAAGCAGGCCCGCCTCGAACCCGGGCACCGGGACGGACTTGTGGTACTCGGCCGCCACGCTGCCGTCCGGCGCGATCACCACTACCTTGTTCTGCAGCTTGCGCGCAAGGTCGCGCGGCAGCACCAGCACCCCCATTCCCACGTAGGCGCCGTGCTCACGCGCCAGCGCGGCGCCGCGCGCGATCAGCGCCGGCTCGTCCTCCGCCCGGACGGGCGCGTTCCCCTCGGCCCAGAAGATCATCCGCGCCCCGGCGGCGGCCTCCGCGGCGCTGAGGGCAAACAGGCGGTCGTGCACCCGGCGGGTACCGGCCGCCACCGCCTCCCAATCCGCGCCCGAGAGCCGCTCGCCGCGCAGGTAGCGGTGCTCGACCGCGTCGCTGGGCCAGAACGCTTGCGGGCCCGAAAGCGCCTGCTCGGCGACCATGGCCACGCGGACCGTGGGCCCGCCGGAGCCGGCGAGCGCCACCCGGGCACCGCCGGCGAGCAGCGCCAGCGCCAGCACGCCCGCCAGGGCGCCCACCGGCCGCGCCGAGCGCCGCGGCGAGAAGCCGTGCTCCCACACGTGGTTGGCGACCGACGCGAACCACGCCACCAGAAAGGTGATTCCCCACACCCCGGTTACCGACGCCAGCTGCACCAGCGGCCGGTTGCCGAACTGCGAGTAGCCGGTGAGACCGAACGAGCTCCCTGCGTCGCCCGCGAAGCTGATCAGGAACTCGAACGCCACCACGGCGCAGGGATAGACGAGCGTCGCCGGAACCCCCCGCAGCCGTGGATAGACGGCGCGATCCAGCGCAAAGACCAGCATCCCCAGCACGCCGGCCGCCAGCGCCATCGCCACGAACGCCTCTCCGCCCCACGGGATCAGCCCCCGCCACCCGACGTAGAAGACGAGCGCCGCGGCCGGCACGCCCATCAAATATCCGCGAAGGGGCCGCTGCGTCCGCACGAAGCGCAGCATGAACACGCCGGCCAGCCACGCCGCCAGCGGAATGGTCCAGCGGCCGGTCGCCAGGGCGCCGGTGAGGATCGCCAGCAGGTACCACAGGGGCCAGAGGCGGTCCGCCTGCACCGGTTCGCGCCACGTCGCTTTCATGCGTCGTTTTCTCCAGGTAAAGTGTTGTCCCCACCGTCGGCGGCGAGCCCGGCCAGGGTGCCGATCGCCTGGTCCGCCCATGCCATCCTGGCCCGGGCCACGGCCTCACCCGCGTGCAGCGTCATTCGCCAGTACGCCGTCTGGGGCGCCTGCTCCGCCGTTGCGGCAAGCTGGCCCTCCACCGAGTGGAGCATCGCCAGGAAAGCTTCCGTTCGCTCCCGGAACGCGCGCAGGTGGCCGCGCAGCACTTCGGGCGAGGTGTTGCTGCCAAAGAAGAGCTTGAGCAGCAGCTCGTTGCGCACGCGCTCGGGCTCGGCGGGCTCCCGCAGCCACCGGCTCAGCTCCGCCCGCCCCGCCTCGGTGATGCGGTACAGGTGGCGCTCGCGCCGCCCGTTCGCCTCCGGCGTCCGCTCAACCATCTCCTCCCCGACCATCCGCTGCAGTTCCGGGTAGATCTGTCCGTAGCTCTCGTTCCAGAAATGGCCGATCACCTCGTCGATCTCCTGCTTCAGCTGATAGCCGCTCTTGGGTGCCTCCGTCAGCAGCCCGAGCAGCACATACCGCGTCCTGCCGTTCTTCACGAAACCTCCGAGTTTCGATGACACTGTCAGATATATCTGATAGATAGATAATGCAAGGACGATGGCTCCGCAAGAACGGTCTACGACAACGTCGAGCCGGGGCAACCCTTCATAGCGGCGGCTGGGTCGCTGACAGGGACCAGGAGCCCACGATCAGGATACTCTGCAGGTCGGTGCGCTCGGGCATCATCGCTACAGTCGGTTGCGCGAGCGCCGGCCCGCGATGCGGCGAGCCGGCGCGGAAGGATGCGACACAGTGCCCGTGGTTCACTTGTCAGTCGGCCTACCGTTGTCGAGCCCTCGCGGATTGGGCCCGGAGTAACTTCGCGCCTGCTCGTGGGTTCTTCACTTCACTCACCGCGGGCCGCCGGGCGGTACCTTCACGGCCCTCCACGCTCCCCCACCGGCGACCGTCCCGCTCATCCCGCCGCCGGTGACCCGGCCGGAGAAGCGGCGGGTGACCGGCCTCCCGTTCACCCGTTCCGTCAGGGTGAAGTCGATCCGCTCCCCCACCAGTCGTCCGCTCACTCCCGGCCCGGTGAA
>DATABT010000021.1:0-4129 GCA_036259455.1 Longimicrobium sp.
CTCGCGGAGAGGGGGAGAACTGCCTTTCATCGCACAAGGTGCGCGCGGCGCCGATGACTCAGGATGACATCGTCCTGCCGGGAAGAGAAGTTTCAACACCCCTCTCGGGGAAACAGGGAGCTTTCCGGGATTCCGTGGTGCAGCAAAGGGGGGAGCGGCGGATGCCTGCTCCGCGTGCTTCATCTCCTCCGCGCGGTCGGCCACGCACCGAACCCCCGGACGCGATAGGGGTACGCCGAGGGCGGGGTGTCATCCACCGGGAGCGCGCGCGTCAGCTTTGCGCCCGCCCGTTCGTTGATCCTCGTGCGCGGGCCACGCGCCCGCCGATCCCGCCGCACGCGGCCTGCGTCCCCGGTGCCGCCATCCGGGCGGCACGAGCGATGCTTCATGCTGGATCCGCCCCGGGAATCCGTGCCTGCCCAAGGAGGCGCCGTGCGTTCCACCTCACTCGTCCGAGCCTGCGCCGCCCTGGCCGCGGTCATCACGCTGGCCGCCTGCAACGGCGGCGGCACCTCCGTGGAGGAGCCGCTCTCCGACACGTACGTGCTCACCCGCCTGAACGGCGCCACGGACCCGCTGCTGCTGGCCGAATACACCTATCCCAGCGGCACCCGGGTCGTCTGGCTGGTGATGTTCGACAGCGTCCGCATCAACTCCGACACGCGCGGGCACCGCAAGTACGAGGTGCTGATGCTCACGGAGTCGTTCGACGGGGCCAGCGTGGCGCCCGTGCTCACGCCCATCTCCCGCTCCGCGTTCATCACGCGCCGCGGCGACCGGCTGGTTTTTGACTACGACCAGACCGGCTCGCCCATCCGGTCCGACACCATGTTCCTGCGCGACGGGAACCTGGTGAAGCAGGGCCCCTTTGGCGTCTCGTGCACCGACTGCACGCCGCCCGCACGCGTGGAGTACATCTACGAGCCGCGGTGATGGATTGATGGAGTCATGGGGACGAAACGAGAGGACGCGGACGAGCCCATCATCCGCGTTCTCTTTCTTTCGACCTCCGCGCCCCGCGCGGTGACATCACGCCCGTGTCCCGCGCCGGCCTCACCGCCGTACGTTTCTTGCATCCCCCGTACGCCGGTCACCGACGCGCCTGGACGGAATCTCCCCGCCGGCGGGCGCGCTGACGTCAGGTGTTCACGCCCGCGTGGCTCGCCGGCGCGAGAAACCTTGACGCTCGCGCGCGCCCCGCGCATCTCTGACCATGGCCGCCCGCGTCATCGAACGGCCGGCCCCCGCGAACCCCTCCCCCTTGCCAGGAGGTGCACATGGCGTCAGCCCCCTCATTCACAACGGACCGCATCCGCAACGTGTGCGTGGTAGGACACGGCGGATCGGGAAAGACGAGCCTGGTGGATGCATGCTGCTTCACGAGCGGCAGCTCGCGGCGCCAGGGCTCGGTGGATGACGGCACCGCCCTCACGATGTTCACCCCCGAAGAGACCAGCCACGGCATCTCGATGAACGTCTCCGTCGCGCACGCGGCGTGGATGGACACCAAGATCAACTTCATCGACACCCCGGGCTACCTGGATTTTCTGGGCGAGACGCGCGCGGGCATCCGCGTGGCCGACGGCGCCCTGGTCTGTCTCTCGGCCGTGAACGGCGTGGAGGTGGGCACCGAGCGGGTGTGGGAGCTCATCCAGGAGCGCAGCCTTCCGGCCATCCTCTTCGTCTCCATGATGGACCGGCAGAACGCGGACTTCGAGCGCGTATACCAGGACATCCGCGAGCACCTGACCAGCAAGGCCATCCCGGTCGAGGTCCCCATCGGCACCGCCGAGGACTTTCGCGGGATCGTGAACCTGTTCAGCGACAAGGTGCACTTCTACCACGAGAACACGCAGACCGGCTCGTACGACGAAGAAGACGTCCCGGCCGACGTGCAGCCGCTGGTGGACAAGTACTACGACGACCTGATCGAGACCATCGCCAGCACCGACGACACGCTGCTGGAGCACTACCTGGAAGGCGACACCATCACCCGCGACGAGGCGCTGCACGCCCTGAAGCAGGCCATGCTGCGCGGCGAGCTGTACCCCGTGTTCTGCGGGGCGCCCAACAGGACGTGGGGCGCGCGGGCGCTGCTGAGCAAGCTGGTGGAGCTGATGCCGTCGCCGCAGGAGCGCCCGGCCGAGCTGGCCCAGGGGCGCAACGACACGGTGGTGGAGATCCGCAACCTGAACAGCGACCCCTTCGCCGCGCTGGTCTTCAAGACCACCAGCGAGCCGCACGTGGGCGAGCTCTCCTTCTTCCGCGTCTTTGGCGGGTCGGTGAACAACGGGGCGGAGGTCTACAACGCCACGCGCGAAAAGGCGGAGAAGCTGTCGCACCTTTCCATTCCCCAGGGGCGCGAGCGGCTGGAGGTGGAGGGGCTGCGCGCGGGCGACATCGGTGTGGTGGCCAAGCTCAAGGACACGCACACCAACGACTCGCTCAGCTCGCCGTCGCACCCGCTGGTGCTGGCCGGCGTGCAGTTCCCCGAGGCCGACATCGCGGTCGCCGTGGAGCCCGCCACCCGGGGCGAGGAAGACAAGCTGGCGGTGGGGCTGCACAAGCTGCACGAGGAAGACCCCTGCTTCAGCGCCGAGTACAACCCCGAGCTGGGGCAGACCATTGCGCGCGGCCTGGGCGAGCTGCACCTGGAGGTGCAGCTGGAGCGCCTGAAGCGCAAGAACGGGGTGGAGGTGGTGGTCAAGGCCCCGCGCATTCCCTACCGCGAGACCTTCCGCGCGCCCAGCGAGGCGCAGGGCAAGCACAAGAAGCAGACGGGCGGGCGCGGCCAGTTCGGTGACGCGCACGTGCGCATCAAGCCGCTGCCGCGCGGCGAGGGGTACCGGTTCACCGACGCCATCGTGGGCGGGGTGATCCCTGGCAAGTACATTCCCGCCGTGGACAAGGGGGTGCAGGAGGCGGCGGCCCGCGGTGTGCTGGCCGGGTACCCGGTGGTGGACTTCGAGGCCGAGGTGTACTTCGGCAGCTACCACACGGTGGACAGCAGCGAGCAGGCGTTCAAAATGGCCGGCATCCTGGCCTTCAACGCCGCGGCGGAGAAGGCGCAGCCGGTGATCCTTGAGCCCATCATGCAGGTGGACGTCTTTACGCCGGACGACTTCCTGGGCGACGTGATCGGCGACCTGAACCAGCGCCGCGGGCAGATCCTGGGCATCGAGCCGGTGGGCCGCAACCAGCGCGTGCGCGCGCTGGTGCCGCAGGCGGAGCTGTACAAGTACAGCACCACGCTGCGCTCCCTCACGCAGGGCCGCGCCACGCACACGCGCACCTTCCACGCGTACGAGGAGGTGCCGCAGCACGAGGTGCCCAGGCTCGTGGAGGCGGCCAGGAAGGAGCGCGAGGAGCTGGCCGCCGCGCGCTGACCATGCTTTCCGCCGAGTGATCGGCGGCCCCGCTCCGAATGCTTCGGAGCGGGGCCGCTGGTTTGTGCAGAAGCCGGGCTTTACCGCATCGGCCTCACACGGAGTCAACCGAGACAACGGAGTTTTCTCGTGCCGTTTCCATGTGGCCCGGTGCGACGCACGAGAAACACCTGAACTCCGTTGACTCCGTGTGAGGCAGCCTTCTGGTTCTTTGTCGATTTTGTTGCAGGTAAACAGACCCGACGCCGAACCGTCATTTCGAAGGAGGCGCCTGCGCCGAACTCGGCCCGTGAATTTCCATGGCGGCGACTGAGAAATCTACTCACCCGTGCTGGTGATCCGGCCCACGGCTCGGTCCTCGACCGGCTTCCGTGCGGCGCGTGGGAGGCGGGTCGCGGGACCTGCGGCCAGCCATGAGCGTGGGTGAGTAGATTTCTCAGTCGGCGCAACAAGATCCTGCATGAGGCAAGTCCTCGTGGGTGCCTCCTTCGAAATGACGGCTCCCGGCGCAGACTCCGTGCGTGCAACGAAATCCGCGATGAACCAGCCTTTTACCGTTCCGGGACTGGGCAGAGGGATCGCGATCGTATATTTTACGGCCGCGATTGGGAGGGGCGGTTGCCAGTGCGTGGAGGCGGCGCGTATCCTGTGCCGCCCTGACAGATTTTCATCGTACTGGAGGAATCCATGAACCTCATTGCCGTGGCCTGCGCGGCCGCGCTGGTGCTCGGCGCCTGCGCCCG
>DATABT010000022.1:0-2063 GCA_036259455.1 Longimicrobium sp.
CACGGCCCGGTCCTCGACCCGCTTCTGTGCGGCGCATCGGAGGCGGGTCCCGGACGTGCGGCCAGCCATGAGCGTGGGTGAGTAGATTTCTCAGTCGGCGCAACAAGATCCTGCATGAGGCAAGTCCTCGTGGGCGCCTCCTTCGAAATGACAGCTCACGGCGCAGACTTCGTGCGTGCAACGAAGTCCGCGATGAACCCGAAATGAACACGGGGCGGACGATGTCGTGCGGCACGAGAAAGCCCTGTCGACTCTGTTGACCCTGTGTGAGGCCCTCTTTTCGAGGGGCAGGCGTTACGGATTGCCCAGGATCTGCCCGGCGCGCTGGAACTCGCGGACGGCGGCGCCGATCTGGTCGTCCAGCGCCACGGAGACGCGGTAGTAGCCGGCCGCGCCCCACCTGGCGCCCGCGATCTCGCGCAGGAGCATGCGCTCCAGTGCGCGGTCCGCGTCCGCGCCGTCGGGAAGCGCGTGCCCCTGCGCCTGCGCGAACGCGCGGAACTGCGCCAGCGCGCCCGCGGGCAGCCGCGGCGCGGCGGCCAGCGCGTCCGCGGTGGTGAAGGCGGTGGCGTTGTCCGTGAGGTAGCCGCCGATCCAGCGCATGGGAATGCCGTCTTCCGCCAGGCGCGCCAGCCAGACGGGCGCGGGCTCCGGCTCCGGCAGCACCACGTCCGGGTAGATGCCGCCGCCGCCGTACACCGTCCGCCCGCCGGAGGTGCGGCAGCTGGGGCGCCCCGCCGTGTCGCGGGCGGCGCGGGCCATCCGGTAGTAGTCCGCGCCGCGCACGTCGCGGTACTGCCGCTGGATCACCCGGCCGCACGGCGTCTTCACGTGGCCGATGGTCAGCATGATCACCGACCCGTCGCTGAGCGGAAAGCCGCCCATCAGCAGCGACTTGCCGAAGGTCGGGCGGCCGACGACGAGCGCGCGGTCGTGGTCCTGCAGCGCGCCGCTCACCAGCTCCGACGCGCTGGCCGTCCCCTCGTTTACCATCACCCCGCTGGGGTACTGCCGCTCGCGCCGCCAGAAGCTGCGGCGCACCACCACGCTGTCGTACACCTCGGCCTTGCGCCCCTCGGCCACGTAGACGGTGGCGCCCGCGGGCAGGAACTCGCCGGCGATGCGCGAGGCCTCGTCCACGATGCCGCCGCCGTTGTCGCGCAGATCCAGCACCAGGCGCTGCATTCCCTGCTGCTCCAGCCGGCCCAGCGCGCCGTGCAGGTCCTCCGCCACCCGCGCGTTGGCGAAGGTGGTGATGCGGATGTACCCCGTCTCGCCGTCCAGCATCGTCACCACGGGCACGGCCGTCTCTTCGTCGCCCCGCTCGCGGCGGACGGTGCGGTCCAGCGTGACGCGCGTCCCGTCCGCCCGCTCGCGCTCGAAGGTGAGGCGGACGGAGGAGCCGCGCTGTCCGGCCAGAAAGACTTCCAGCTCCACCGGGCTCTCCGCCTGCACCGGCTGCCCGTCGATCCCCACCAGCACGTCGCCGGGGAGGATGTCCTGCCGCGCGGCCAGCGTTCCCGGCGCCACGCTCGCGACCACCGGCATCCCCCCCACGTACGCGAAGCCGATGGGCACGGGGTGCAGGCGGCCGGCGCGCAGCTGCTGTTCCTTCTGCGGCGACAGGCGCGCGGCGGGGATGACGTACGAGTGCGGGTCCGCCGCGCTCACCATCCCCTGCACGGCGGCCATGAACAGCCGGTGCGTGTCCACCGAGTCCGGATGGTTCACCCGGATCTGGTTGAGCACCTGGCTGAACATCTGCAGGTCCTCCGCGATGGTGCGGGGGCGGGTGGCGCCAGACCCCGCCTGCGCGGCGAGTGCGGAGGGAAGGACCGCCGCCAGGACCGCCAGGACCATCCGTCCCGGAGCGCGCGCGCTCACCGGCCGCCCGCGCCCGGCGCGCCGCCGGCCAGCTGCGTCACCTTCTGCTCCGCCTCGATCCGCCGCCGGTCGCCGCGCGCCGCGCGCTCCAGGAAGCCGCGGTACGCCTCCACGGCGCCCGCCGCGTCCCCCTGCGCCTCGCGGACGGCGGCAAGCGTGTGGTAGGGGTCCGCCGCGTG
>DATABT010000023.1:0-12841 GCA_036259455.1 Longimicrobium sp.
GGATCGACGCGATCCTCGCCCCTCGTCGTCTACGCGCGGGCGTCCCTCACACGGGGCGGATGACGCCGCGGCGCGAGAGCAGGCGGTAGGCGATGTCCGCGGCCAGGACGTAGGCGTATCCCACCCCCACCGCGAGGGCGCCCAGCACCATCACCATGGGCACGGCATCGGCGGCCGCCGCCGCCCAAGCTCACCAGCAGCAGCCAGAACCCGGCGAAAGGGAAAAGGAAGACCAGCGGCGCCAGCCACGCACCGCGTTCCACCTCCGCCGGGGCACGGCCGCGCGCCCACGCGTCGAACGCGGCGGCGAAGACCAGGTACGGCGCCAGCCCCGCCACCACCGATCCGAGGAGCAGCTGGCCGGCCACGTCGAACGGGTCACGCTCCACGCGCAGCAGCGGGAGCCCCAGCAAGGGGACGATCACGGGCGCCGCGAGCGCCCAGCGGACAAAGGTACGGGGCGTCATCCAGCCACCTTCTTTCACCTGACCCTCGACCACACCGGCCGGAGCGGAGTCCGCGCATCGATCATACCCGGCCTCCATCACTCCATCACTCCATCACCCATTCACCCGTTCACACCATCCGCTGCGCCGGCGTCCGCGGTGTCCTGCGGGTTCACGCGGCTGCGGCGGCGCGCGCGGAAAAAGGCGCGCAGCACCTCGCCGGCTTCGTCCGCCAGCACGCCGGTCGTCAGCCGCACGCGGTGGTTCAGGCGCGGGTGCTGGACCAGGTTGGCAAGCGATCCGCTCATCCCCGCCTTGGGGTCGTGCGCGGCTAAGACCTGGCGGGGGATGCGCGCCAGCACGATGGCACCGGAGCACATGGCGCACGGCTCCAGCGTGACGTACAGCGTGCAGTCCAGCAGCCGCCACTCGCCGATGGCGGCGGCGGCGCGGCGGATGGCCACCATCTCGGCGTGCGCGCTGGGGTCCTGCAGCGTGTGGGTGAGGTTGTGGCCCGTGCTGACCAGCTCCCCGCCGCGAACGATGACGGCCCCCACCGGCACCTCGCCCAGCGCCTCGGCGGCGGCCGCCTGCTCCAGCGCCACCCGCATCCACCGCTCGTCTTCCCGGTACCGCTCGTCCTGGTCCGTCGTCATGGGTTCCGGTGATCAACAAAAAAGGGACCCCGGCGTGTGCCAGGGTCCCCGTCCGGTACGTGGGTCCACTCGATCTCAGTGCGCGCCGGTGACCACGGCCTCGGTCTGCGCCCGCGTAAAGCGGCGGTGCAGGCCGGTCACCCGTCCCAGCACGGCGAAGTCGTTGTGCTCGTGCACCAGGATGGGCGCGTAGTTGGGGTTGGCCGGCTCCAGCACCACCTTGCCCGCGTTGGCGAAGTAGCGCTTGACCGTGGCGTCGCCGTCCACCCGCGCGGCCACGATCTCGCCGTTCTCGATGTCGGCCTCGTCGGCGGGCTCCACGATCACCAGGTCGCCCTCCTGAATGCCCATCCCGTTCATGCTGTCGCCCTTGACCTCCAGCATGAAGGCGTCGGCGCTCCCCACCAGCTTGCGGTCCAGCTCGAACTCCTCGCGCACGTCCTCGCGCAGCAGCGCGGGTACGCCGGCGGCGATGCGGCCGTAGCAGGGCACGTTCAGCACCCCGGGCGCCAGGTTCATCCCCAGGATCTTTACGCCGCGGGAACGGGAGGCGTCCCGCTCGATGAACCCCTTGTCGGCCAGCGACTGCAGATGCTCCGAGACGGTCTTGGTGCTCTTGATCCCGAACCGTTTGCCGATCTCGCGAATGCTCGGCTGGTAGGTGTTGTCCTTGAGGTAGTCCACAAGGTAGTTCAGGATCCTGCGCTCGATCTTGGAAAGCGCCTCAGGCATGGGGGCCTCCGCGGTTGACGAGGGTTACTGCCTCCCCGGTGTGGTTTACGATCCTGGGATCTGGGTGCTGCAGAGGCCTTCCGCTGGAACTGACAAGCGGGGGCGTTCTGCGCACGCACCCCCGCCCTTCCGCCCCAAGTTGTTTCCCCACCGCCCGATACCCGCCGGTGCGCAACACGGGAACAGGTTGCGTCTGTTTCCGCGTTACCTGGCCTCGTCGCGCAACTTAGGCGCCGCGACAACCGAAGTCAACATTTGTGTACGGTGCCGTACGTACGCGACCGTACACACGTCGTCCGGCGATTCCCTACGCCGCCGTCCCGGCCGCCAGACGCTCTCGCGCGCGGCCGATGCGGCGCAGCGTGCCCTCGCGCCCCAGCAGGTACACCACGTGGTCGATCCCCGGGCTGGCGGACGAGCCGGTGAGCGCCACGCGCAGCGGCTGCGCCACCTTGCCGAACCCCACGCCCAGCCGCTCGGAGGCGGCGCGCAGGGCGGGCTCTATGGCCTCTACCGTCCACGGCTCCAGCGCATCCAGCGCGTCGCGTACGGCGCCCAGGCGCTCGGCGGTCAGCGGGTCCTTCCACTGCTTCGCGACCGCGTCTGCGTCGTACTCCACCTCGTCCGTCATGTAGACGCGCGCCATCTTCGGGATCTCGTTCACGCTCCGCGCGCGTACCTTCAGCAGTTCCAGCAGGTGCAGCAGCCACCCGCGCCGCGTCTCGATCTCCCCCTCCGCGATCAGCCCCTCCTTCACCAGCAGCGGCGCCACCAGGGGGAACAGCTCCTCGGCGGGCTTCTTCTCCAGGTAGCGCCCGTTCATCCAGAAGAGCTTCTCCGTATCGAACACCGCGCTCTTCTTGTTGATGCGCTCCAGCGAAAACGCCTGCACCAGCTCGTCCACCTCCATCACCTCGCGCTCGTCGCCGGGGTTCCAGCCCAACAGCGCCAGAAAGTTGAACAGCGCCTCGGGAAGCACGCCCAGCTGCGCGTAGTCCCCCACCGCGGTCGCGCCGTGGCGCTTGCTGAGCTTGCGGCCGTCGCCGCCCAGGATCATGGGCAGGTGCCCGAACACGGGGACGGGCGCGCCCAGGGCCTGGTACAGCAGAATCTGCTTGGGCGTGTTGGGGATGTGGTCGTCGCCGCGGATGACGTGCGTGATGCGCATCTCGATGTCGTCCGACACCACCGCCAGGTTGTAGATGGGCGTGCCGTCGGTGCGCAGGATGATGAAGTCGTCGATGCTGGCGTTCTCGAAGCGCGTCTCGCCGTGCACGACGTCGTCCCACTGCGTTACGCCGTCGGGGACGCGAAAGCGGATGGTGTGCGGCTCGCCCGCGGCGGCGCGCGCGTCGCTCTCCGCCTGCGGGATGGCGCGGCACTTTCCGTCGTAGCGGTACTCGTGCTTCATCTCCTCGCGCCTGGCGGCCAGGTACTCCGGCGTGCAGAAGCAGCGATACGCTCTGCCGGTCTCCAGCAGGCGCCGCGCGTCGGCCTGGTGGCGCGGCAGGCCGTCGGCCTGGTGGAACGGGCCCTCGTCCCAGGTGAGGCCCACCCACGTCATGCCGTCCAGGATGGTGCGCGTGCTCGCCTCGTTGCTGCGCTCGCGGTCGGTGTCCTCGATGCGCAGCACGAACACGCCGCCGGTCTTGCGGGCGAACAGCCAGTTGAACAGCGCCGTGCGGGCGCCGCCCACGTGCAGGTACCCGGTGGGGCTGGGGGCGAAGCGGACGCGGATGGGGTCTGCCATGGGATGATCGGTCTTTCGTCTGTCGGAACGCCGCGCACAAGGCGGCGGATCTCGGTCGATGCGCGAAACGCGAAACGCGAAAATTAGCCGCGCACGCAAGGCTGAGCCAGTGCGCGCGGCGGCGGGCCCTCTCCCCCGCCGGCTTCGCCGCTCGTTCCTCGCGGCTCGCGGCGACCCCTCCGCCAACCCCGGGGGGAGGGGTGGTTCGCGGTCCGCCACGGATGGCGCGCGGTTGAAGCCCCGTTTTGCGAGGAACGGGCAAAGACGGGGCTTGTGGCACTTCGAGCCGCGGCTTCAGCCGCCCTCACGACCACGAGCGAGCGCCCGGACGGGCGGACCGTCCGGGCGCTCGGGTGAAGGGAAAGGACTCAGCGGATCACTGGCCGCCCTGCTGCACGCTGCGCCGGTCCAGTTCCTCAGGCGTGGCGCCTTCCGTGGTACCGGTTTCCGCCGTCGTGGCCCGGCCGGACGTGGCGCCGGTCTGCGGGGCGTCCGACTCCAGGCGCTGGCGGATCTCCGCGCGCTGGGCGGCGGAAAGCGCGCCCTGCTGCACGCTGCGCTGGTCCAGCTGCTCCGGCGAGGCCGGCTCGGCCGTGGCATCCGCGGCGTCCGCGGCGGCCACGGGCCCGGGGCACGGGGGCGGCAGGCAGTCCCAGCTCTCGCCGCACGGCGGGCACCGCTCCTGGCACGCCCAGGCCTGCTGCTTGAGCTCGTCGCACGGAGGCGGCGGGTCGTTCGGGCACGGCACGTTCTCGAAGCAGTCGCACTGGCGCGGCATGGGCATCATGGGCGGGCACAGGTTGAACTGGCAGCCGCAGATGCTCGACAGCTGGCGCAGCACCAGGCACGCCACCACCTGCCCCAGCTTGAGCCCCGCCTCGTGGTCGCTGCGCCAGTGGATGCCGGCCCACATCCGCCCCATGCCGATGTTGTCGGCCAGGTTGCGCAGCTCCTGGCCAATGGTGCTGAAGCCCAGCCCCAGGGTGAGCGCGTTGGGCGTGGGGTCGTTGCCGAAGAAGTAGGCCAGGATGGTGCTGGCCGCACCGGCGTACGTGCTGTGCCCCGACGGGTACGCCGGGTGCCGCGGCGTCCCCGGGCTGAACCCCGGCACCGGCGCGCACGGGCGCGCGTCGGGGCAGGTGATGTACATGGGGTTCAGCTCGTCGGGCCGGTCAAAGAGCACGTTGAGCGCGCCGTACTCGACGGGCCTCGGCCGGCGCGAGGTGAACTGGCGCGGGCTGAGCCACTTGTAGTACCACGCGGCCTGCAGCGCGCTGGCGATGGCCACGTCCAGCGCCGCCCACACCAGCGCCTGCCGCGGCGGCGACCAGCTGCGCGTGGTGATGAGATAGTTGAGTGCGTGCCGGTGGAAGATGCCCGGCGTCTCGTTCTCCACCGCGCGCGCCAGGCCGCGGCCGGTGCGGATCACCTGCTGCCCCGGAAGCCGGTTCACCTGCACCGCGCCCAGTGCGGGCGGCATCAGGTTGAACAGCCGGCTGATGGGCGCGCGGCATCCGAACGCCCTGGGCAGCGTGGGGCGCGGCCTGCAGGGCGAGTCCGTGAGGTTGGGGCAGTCGCCCGGGTTCACCAGGCTGCACGGCTCGTCGCGCAGCTTCGAGAGCTGCAGCAGCTCCTCGAACTCCTTCTTCACCTCGGCCTGCCCCTCCGTCGTGCACACGTCCGGGTACGGCGGAAAGTATCCCGGGTGCGCCGGATCGTCGGTGATGGTGATCAGCTCCTTGATGGAGACCAGCCGCAGCTGTGGGCAGTGGTTCCAGAAGCTGGCCTCCGGCTCCACCTGTGGCCCGGTGAGCGCGTACTCCGGCACGGCACAGGGATAGGGAGTTTCGACACAGGTCATGGCTCGCCTCCGCGTTGAGATGGATGCGTCACTCAGAATTCGTCCGCATCCGTACGATGCCGTGCGCGAGAAGATCCCGTCCAGTAAACCTTTGTTGACGAGACGGAGCCTGAAAAACAGGCGTGACAACAACTTGAACAATCACGCTCCGCGCACGTCCCGCGCGTTTGCGCGGTACACTTGCTTCTCGATCTGGAGACACCAAGTGAGCGATGAGTACGGAAACGACCCTTTCCCCCGCCGCGGATGGCGCGCGGTTGAAGCCCCGTTCTGCGAGGAACGAGCAACGGGGCTCGTGGCCGTCCGAGCCGCGGCTTCAGCCGCCCTCGCCGACGCACGTTTCGCGATGCGCCCCGGGCATTTTCGTCGCCTCCAGGCCCCGGGGGACAGGCGCCGCAGGCAACCTTTTGTTCCCGCCGAAGGACCAACCCACCTGAAATCCACGGCTGCACCGCGGCGCGCCCTTGCCGCCAGCGGGGCTCCATTCGCCCGGTTCCCCTGACCATTGCGGAGTACGTACATGTCGTTCGACGCCTTCTCCACTTTCGCGGCGACGGCGCGCCAGGCCGCGCTGTCGGTGGGCGCGGCCGCGCTCTGCGGCGCCGCATCCGTGTCGGCACAGGCGCCAGCCGCGCCCCCGCCGCTCACCGCGCAGGTGCGCGCGGAGGTGGTGGACTCTCTGGCGGCGGCCATGGTTCGCTTCTACGCGGTGGCCGACACCGGCGCATTGATCGCCGCGCACCTGCAAGGGCGCCTGCGCGGCGGCGCGTACGACGGCATTGCCCAGCCCGCGCGCTTTGCGGATGCGCTCACGCTGGACCTGCGGGCGATAAACGGCGACCGGCACCTGTCGGTGGCCGCGAGCGGAGCCGACCGCGGTGCGGTGCCGATGGGCCGGACGTCGCTCCCCCCGCTGAACGACACCCCGCCGGGGTACGACGGAACGCTGGGCCCGCGAACCAGTTCCCTTCCCCTTTCGCCCGAAGAGGCACGCTCCCCGGCGCTGCTGGCCGCCCGCCGGAGCAACTACCAGATGCCGCGCGTGGAGGTGCTGCCCGGAAACGTGGGCTACGTGGAGTTCCGCGGCTTTCCCGGCGGCGCCGAGCCGATGGAACGCATGGTGGACGCGCTGCGCTTCGTGGAGCACGCGGACGCGCTGATCCTGGACGTGCGCGATCACCGGGGCGGAAGTCCGTTCATGACCACGCTGCTCACCAGCCACTTCTTTGGCCCCGACACGGTGCACCTGGTGGACGTGGCGGTGCGCGCGGCGAACCAGCGGTCGCAGATCTGGACCCTGCCGCGCGTACCCGGACCCCGGCGGCCGGACGTGCCGCTGTACGTACTGACCAGCCGGGGCACCATTTCCGCGGGCGAGGCGCTGGCGTTCGCGCTCAAGAACACGCGGCGCGGCACGGTGGTGGGCGAGCGCACGCACGGGGCGGGGCGCAACAATCCAGGCTTCGACGTCGGCCACGGCTTCACGGCGTCGATCTCCGTTTCGGTGGTGACGGATCCCCGGACGGGGGCGCAGTTCGAGGGACACGGCGTGCAGCCCGACGTGGCCGTGCCCCCGCGCGACGCGCTGGCCGTGGCGCACGAGCTGGCACTGAAGCAGCTGGCGGAGCGCGAAGAGGCGCCAGCGCGCAAACGGGAGCTTGCGCTGACGGCGGAAGTGGTGGCGGTGCAACGCGCTGCCCGGGTCGTGCCCGTAGAGACGCTGCAGCGGTACGCGGGCACGTACGAGGGCGGGCGCACCATCACCGTGGAGAACGGAACGCTGGTCTGGCGCCGCCTTCCGGAGCACCTGGGGCAGGAGATGGGAGCGATCTCGGACACGGTGTTCGCGCCCGCTTCCCTTCCCGCCATGCGCATTACCTTCGAGCCGGACGGGCCGGGCTTTCGCCTGCGCCAGGTCCTGCCGTCCGGACAGTCGCTCACGTTCGCTCGCACCGGCCCGCCCGCGGACCTCGCCAGCGAGTACCGCTGAGGCGCCGCGTCTTCCGAGTCGTCCCCTCACCCACCCCGTCGAGAGCAATGAGCAAACGCCCCTCCGGGGAGAGGACCCGCCGGCGTGAGCCGGCACTGCCGGACAGGATGGAGAGAGCGGGACCGGATCACCGGCCCCGCTCTCGTCCATCTGGATGGTTACGCGCGGATCAGCAGTCCGGAAGCCCCGAGCCGCAGATGCCGCTGTCCGGGAAGCAGATGCCGGGCCCGTCGCAGGTCTCCGCCCAGATGCAGCTGGCGGGACAGGCGGAGTGGCAGTTGCTCATCCCGTCTCCCCGCGTGACGTCGCTGTTTCCCTGCACCGTGCCGCGTCCGTCATCCACCGCGCTGGAGGCAAAGCTCTCCACGCGCAGTTCCGACAGGTCCAGCCTGAGCTTCTTCATACGAGACGTCCTTGTTGAGGAGGATAAATATCTGCCGCACATACTTTGTGAGGCAAAGTAGTTTACTGCCTGTGAGTGTGATTTGTTTCACGCGGGCGAATGAGGGGGGCGCCACGTTGTTCATCATCCCCCGATCCGCTAGTTTTGCTAGTTTTGAAGGTTTCCCCGCGGATTCCAGGCGGAGACCGAGCATTCGGCGTCCATCATCAACCGAACGCAGTTGGAATGTCCGTGACCGATATCGATACCAGGGGCGGCAGCGACCCGCGGCCCGACGCCACGGCCTTCGCGGAGCGCGAGGGGCTGGACTTCATCCGCGCCATCGTGGCCGAGGACCTGCGGCAGGGAACGTACGAGACCATCGTCACCCGCTTTCCGCCGGAGCCCAACGGCTACCTGCACATCGGCCACGCCAAGGCCATCCTGCTGAGCTACGGGATCGCCGCCGAGACGGGCGGGCGCTTCAACCTGCGCTTCGACGACACCAACCCCGAGACGGAGGACGTCCACTACGTGGAGTCCATCGTCGACACGGTGCGGTGGCTGGGCGCGGACTTCGGCGACGGCCCCCTGTTCGCGGCGGACTACTTCGAGCAGATGTACCGCTTCGCCGAGTTCCTCATCCAGCGCGGCCTGGCGTACGTGGACAGCTCCACGGACGAGGAGATCCGCGAGGCGCGCGGCACGGTGACGGAGCCGGGGCGGCCGACCGCGTATCGGGATCGACCGGTGGAGGAGAATCTCGATCTCTTCCGGCGGATGCGCGCGGGCGAGTTCCCCGACGGCGCGCACGTGCTGCGGGCGAAGATCGATCTCGCCTCAAAGAACATGCTGATGCGGGATCCGCTCATCTACCGCATCCGCCACGCGCACCACTACCGCACGGGCGACGCGTGGTGCATCTACCCGCTGTACGACTACGCGCACCCCATCGAAGACGCCATCGAGGGGATCACGCACTCGCTCTGCACGCTGGAGTTCGACAACAACCGCGCGGTCTACGACTGGGTGGTGGACCACTGGCAGGACTTCGTCCGCAGCGAGGGCGGCACGCCGGCGCGGCCGCACCAGTACGAGTTCGCGCGCGGCGAGCTGGAGTACACCATCACCAGCAAGCGCAAGTCGCTGGAGCTGGTGAAGGGCGGCTACGTGAGCGGGTGGGACGATCCGCGGATGGCCACCCTGGCGGCGCTGCGCCGGCGCGGCGTGACGCCCGAGGCGCTCAAGGCGTTCTGGGAGCGGATGGGCGTGGCCAAGTTCAACAGCCGCGTGGACATCGCCAAGCTGGAGTTCGCCATCCGCGACGACCTGAACACGCGGGCGCCGCGCGTGCTCTGCGTGCTGCGGCCGCTGAAGGTGACCATCACCAACTATCCCCAGGGGGAGACGGAGACGTTCGATGCGCCGCTGTGGCCGCACGACGTACCCAGGGAAGGCACGCGTGCCCTGCCCTTTTCACGGACGATCTACATCGACCGCGATGACTTCATGGAGAGCCCGCCCAAGGGCTTCCACCGCCTGTCGCCGGGCGGCGAGGTGCGGCTGCGGTACGCGTACGTCATCCGCTGCGACGAGGTGGTGAAGGACGAGAGCGGCGAAATTGTGGAGCTGCGCTGCTCGTACGATCCGGCCACACGCGGCGGATCGACGCCGGACGGGCGGCAGGTGAAGGGGACGATCCAGTGGGTGAGCGCTGAGCACGGGATTCCGTGCGAGGTGCGGCTGTACGACCGCCTGTTCACCGTTCCCGATCCCGAGGCGCAGGAGGGCGACTTCAAGGAGTACCTGAACCCGGAGTCGCTGGTCGTGGTGACGGGCGCCATGATCGAGCCCAGCGTGAAGGACGATCCGGCGGGGAGCCGCTACCAGTTCGAGCGGGTGGGCTACTTCTGCAGCGACATCGTGGAGTCGCGGCCGGATGCCCTCGTCTTCAACCGCACCGTCACCCTGCGCGACACCTGGACCAGGACGGCGGAAAAGGGCGCTTCCGCTCCGGCCCCGAAGGCGCAGAAGAAGCCGAAACCCGACCGTGCCGCGGGTTCGGGGGATACGAAGCCGCGCACGAAGCTGCCCACGCCCGACGCGCACCGCACGCCGGAGCTGGAGGCGCGGCGCGCACGGTACGAGGCGGAACTGGGGCTGCCGGCGGAGGAGTCGGACGTGCTGACGCGCGAGCTGGCGACCAGCGACTTGTTCGAGGCAGCGCTGGCGGTGGGCGCGCCGGCAGCCCGTCCGCCTCCTCCGCCGGCCAGGCCCGTGGCCAACTGGGTGATCCACGAGCTGCCGCGCGAGCAGGGCGGCCGCACGCTGGAGAACCTGCCCTTCAGCGGCCGCGAGCTGGGCGAGCTGGCCGCGCTGGTGGAGGACGGCACCATCTCCGTCGCCGGCGGCCGCCAGATCCTGGCCGAGATGGTGAAGAACGGCGGCGAGCCGCGCGCGCTGGTGGACGCGCTGGGCGTGCGGCAGGTGAGCGACCCCGGCGCCCTGGCTCCCATCGTGGACCAGGTGATCGCCGCCAACGCCGCCAAGGCCGACGAGTACCGCGCCGGCAAGACGAGCCTGCTGGGCATGTTCGTCGGCCAGGTGATGCGCCAGAGCGGCGGCAAAGCCAACCCCGCGCTCGTGAGCCAGCTGGTGCGGGAGCGGCTGGGGGGCTGACTGCGATCGAAACCTGAATGGGAGCGGATGATGAGCAACGGAGCCGAGCGTGAATGGCTGGTATACCTGGTAGGCCCGGCGGGGACGATCGAGGTAACGGTGAAAAGTGACACCGGACCTGAAATCGGGAACAACGAGGTGCGCCTGGGCGAAAGCAGGTTTCTTCGGGAGATGTTCGCGGGCGCCTTTCCGAAGGAGAGGGTGACAAAGGCCGACGTCTATCCCGGCTCGCGCGGCTAATACAGCCATGGCTGACGGGAACCGCACCGGTAAGACGGGCCTGCTGGGCTTCTTCTTCGGCAACGTGATGCGCCAGTCCGGCGGCAACACCATGCCCGCGCTCGTGAGCCAGCTGGTGCAGGAGCGGCTGGGGAGCTGATCGCGGGTAAGCCTGAATGGGACCGGATGATGAGCGACGGAGCCGAACGTGAGTGGCTGGTCTACCTAATGGGCCCTGCGGGAACCATTGAGGTCACGGTGAAGAGCGTGACTGGACGTGAATTGGGGAATGCCGAGGTACGGCTTGGCGAGAGCAGGTTTCTTCGCGAAGCATTTGCAGGCGCGTTCCCCAAGGACAGCGTGACGGCCAACACCGTCCATCGCGCGTCGCAGGGGTGACGCCGCTAAGGCTAACGAGTCCGCGCCGGGACGACCAGCCTCCCGGGCTTCTTCGTCGGTCACGTGATGCGCCAGTCTGGCGGCAACACGAATCCCGCGCTCGTGAACCAACTGGTGCGGGAGCGGCTGGGGAGGCTGACAGACTCAGCGCGCATATAAGCTCGGCCGGCGATCCGTGATAGATCGTCGGTCGATTGCACGATTGCATGCTTTCACATGGGCAGAGACTGTCGTGTGGCGGGAACACGTTCCGGCTATCTTTTCCCAAGAGGATCGTACTTCAAGATTTCATCTAGTTCCACCTTGAATTGCCTGGGCCTACCCTTATGGATATAGGTGCAGCCGATTTTTTGCGTGAAAGCCTGAACCAGCGGATCGTCGTGCACTGAATAAACCACTACTTGGCGGCCCAGATGTCCACGATTTCTGGCGTACTCGGCAATGACTAGTCCGGGATACTTCTGGGTTAACGGATCTCGGGCTTGCGGCAACTTGTTAGGCTCGCGAGCGGGGATGCTCAGATCGGCAATTACTATACGGAAGCGAGCGGCACGCAGTTGCGCCAGCGCAGCATCGACATGATCGACAACCTCCACCGTGAAGCCCTTACTTTCGAGATATTCTGTTACCCATTCGAGATTGAACGGCTCGTCGTCGGCAAGCAGAATAGTTTCTTTTTTCCGGGGCAGTTCCTGAGATACATAGGGGTGCTTCACAGGATTCTCCAGTCTGGGAATCTGAGTCGGAATGTAGTCGTGCGAGTAGCTTTTGAGTGCTCCGCTTCGATCGTCGCGTCGTGAACATCTTCCATGATACGACGACAGATATATAGCCCAAGTCCGGTTCCGGACGCTACCCGTTTTTCTGCTTCAACACCTCGAAAGCCTACCTCGAACAGACGCTCGCTTTCGACACGACTGAATCCAGCCCCCTTGTTTTCGATCTCCAGAAGTAAATGGCCTGTTTTCTTTTGAATCCAAGGCCGAATTCGTACATCGCTCTCTTCATCAGCATACTTTACGGCATTATCGAAGAGGTTCATAAACACCTGACGAAGCAAATCTGGGGCTCCGGGCACTGCGTATTGTGTGGTCCGGTCCTCAAGGTGAATGGTCACCCCACGAGAGAGGCCGGGCTCTTGGAAAAACTGGGCCGCCTCAATAACTAATTGAGGAATCACACATGTTCGTGAGCGATCCGGTTCAATCGACGCACCCGGATTTAACGAGATTTTAGTAAAATAAGCAAGGTTGCGAACCAGAAGGACAGACCATTCGAGTTGTGCTCGAACAGCTCGAAGTCGCTGATCCCGCTTTATGGCAGGGACAGTTCCATCAATGATGTTGTCAAGGGTGCCAATGACACCATTCAAAGGGTTAATCACTTGGTGAACAAAATTCGCAAGCAGGTGAAAGTCCAAGTGCTGGTCACCGTTAGGCATCATCCTTTTTCCTTTCTCTAAGCATTGCCTCTGACGCACCAAATACGAGTTCAAAATCTCCCCAAACTGCGATTTCCGTCAGTAATTCACGCGCCGTGGAGTTAAGTTCACGCGTCCCAGTCGTTTGGATCATCAGCGTGTTATCATCCACGGTCAGCAGCAAGGTTTGCAGACCTGCCGTATGCCTAATCATACTCAGGAGCGCACGAAGTCCGTAACGATCATAGGAGCGAAGGCGCTCGTGATCACCTACAACTGTTATCCAGTCGTACATATCGACTTCCGG
>DATABT010000024.1:0-5445 GCA_036259455.1 Longimicrobium sp.
GTTCACCAACTGCTGGATACTGGTTTCCAGCACGAGCATGGGGCACCTCCCTTTCTGGTGATGGGGTTGGGTGCCTCATGCTCTTTTTCGACCACGATGTCAAGGAAACTATATGCTTCCAGATTTCTCAGTCGGCGCCACAGGTCCGTGCACCGGCAGCGATCACGCGGGCGCCTCCTTCGAAATGACAGCGGCGGCGCGAGCGGCTTTCATCCCACAGGGTGCGCGTAGCGCCGAATGACTCAGGATGGCGTCGCCGCCGCTTTCGAAGGCCCGGCAACACCCGCCTGCGATCGGCGACATCCTCAGGATGACGTCGCCGCGGTTCCGGAGGTTTGGCAACACACGTCTGCGATCGTTTGCCGACGTGGGTGACATCCCCTTCCCAACCCCGCGAACACCTTGAGCAACGAAATCAGCGCCGGCTCCTCGCCCGGTGACGCCATCAAGCGCCTTTCCGGCATCGCGCGGGACGTCCGCCACACCATCAACGTGGGCGCCGGGGGCAGCCGCACCGACCATCTGGCGCTCTTCGAGATCGATGGCGTGCGCCTCTGCTTTCGCGGCGACGACCCGGTGCCCATCAAGGAGGGCGACGAGCTCGCCGTCGTGTGGGAGCCGGGGGCAAAGGGCTTCGGGGCGGTGCTCGCGTTCCACAACCGAACGCTGGACGTGCGCGATCACGACGTCCGTCCCACGGGGTGCACGGGATGCGGATGCAGCACCTTCCTCCTGGGCGCGTTCATGGTTGCCGCGGCTGTGTACGCCGGGCTGGAGCGGGATTGGGACCGCTTCGCGATCGCGGTCGTCATCCTGGTGCTCCTGTGGATGGTGCACCGCGTTGGCCAGATCACGGAGCGCAGGACGGCGGAGAAGCAGCGGCAGGTGGATGAACTGCTCGACAGCGCCTGAAACGCGTCACGCGGGGGCGCGGAGGAAAACATCGAGGACGCGGAGAACGGCATCACGCCTCCGCGTCCTCGCTCTTTTTCTCCGCGCCCCGCGTGACCCATCTTTCGTCCACTGAACGCAGCGGACGTTCAGTAAACGCGTTCGGAGGCGAATGACGAGCGTCCGCCGATCCGCATCCGCATCTCCATAATCCACATCTCGCCATTGATTTACAGTGGATGGTGATTGACGGATGTTCCCGGAATGCGCGATGCCTTTCATGCGGCACGGCGCGGCCGGACGTTCGCCGGCTTCGCATCGCGCAATCCATCCAGGGAGGCCACCATGATCCCACGCCATACGCGGCGCCTTGCCGCACTCGCCATCCTTTTCTTCGCCGCCGCCTGCGCGTCCAGCGGCAGTGACGAGGCCGGAGAGGCCGCCGTGATGTCCACGAACGACACCGCCGGCTACATCGCGCCGGACCCGGCGTTCAACACGGAAGAGTACGCGCACGTCGCGGAGAACGGCTTTCGCGACGCGCGCGCCTCGCCGCTGAGCACCTTTGCCATCGACGTGGACCGCGCCTCGTACGCAAACGTGCGGCGCTTTCTGGAGCGGGGGCAGATGCCGCCCGCCGACGCCGTTCGCATCGAGGAGCTGATCAACTACTTCGAGTACGCGGACCCCGATCCCGCCGGCGACGCGCCGTTCGCCGTGCGCACGGAGGTCGCGAACGCGCCGTGGAACCCCGAGCACCGGCTGGTGCGCATCGGCATCCAGGGGCGGCGGATGGACGTGCGCGACCTGCCGCCCAGCAACCTGGTCTTCCTTGTCGACGTCTCCGGGTCCATGCAGGACGCCGACAAGCTGCCGCTGGTGAAAGCCGCGCTGGCCCGGCTGGTGGACGAGCTGCGGGAGGACGACCGCGTGGGCATCGTGGTGTACGCGGGCGCGGCCGGCGTGGTGCTGGAGCCCACGTCCAGCCGGCGCGAGATCCTGGATGCGCTGGATGAGCTGGAGGCCGGCGGCAGCACCGCGGGCGGCGAAGGGATTCGCCTGGCGTACCGGCTGGCGCGCGACTCCTTTGTCCGCGGCGGCAACAACCGGGTCGTCCTGGCCACGGATGGCGACTTCAACGTGGGCGTGACCAGCGAGGGCGAGCTGGTGCGGCTGATCGAGGAAGAGCGCGAGCACGGCATCTTTCTCACCGTCCTGGGCTTCGGCACGGGGAACCTGGCCGACGCGCGGATGGAGGCGCTGGCGCACAGGGGGAACGGCAACTACGCGTACGTGGACAGCGAGGACGAAGCGGAAAAGGTGCTGGTGCGGGAGATGGGCGGCACGCTGTTCACCATCGCGAAGGACGTGAAGGTGCAGGTGGAGTTCAACCCGGCGGAGGTGGATTCGTACCGGCTGATCGGGTACGAGAACCGGGCGCTGGCGGCCGAGGACTTCAACGACGACCGGAAGGATGCCGGCGAGCTGGGCGCGGGCCACACCGTCACCGCGCTGTACGAGGTCGTCCTCGCCGGCTCCGGCGGCGGCGTGCGGCCGCGCGTGGACCCGCTGCGCTACCAGGAGCGCCGCGCCCGCAACGGAGCGGAGTCGTCCGGCGAGCTGATGACGGTCAAGCTGCGCTACAAGGAGCCCGACGGCGAGCAGAGCCGCCTGATGGAGCACGTGGTGCGCGACGGCGGGCGCCGCATCGATGACGCGAGCGACGACCTGCGCTTTGCCGCCGCGGTGGCGCAGTGGGGAATGCTGCTGCGCGGATCGAAGCACGCGGGCGACGCGTCGTACGAGAGCGTGGTGGACCTGGCCCGCGGCGCCCTGGGCCGCGACGAGCACGGCGACCGCGCGGGCTTCGTGCGCCTGGTGCAGTCGTCCCGCCGCCTGGCCTCGCGCGGCGGCGGCGCGGAGGACCGGCCGGCCTACGCCCCCGCTCTGCACGACGAGCCGGCGCACGCGGGCGGGCACTGACCGCCGCCGTCCGCGGATGCCGGATCCAGGGCCGCTGTCATTTCGAGGGAGGCGCCGCGTGATCGCTGCCGCTGCAGGAAGCCGCGGCGCCGACCGAGAAATCTACTCACCCGTGCTGGCGATCCGTTGCTCGCCCAGGCTCGCCCGGAGTTTCGTTCCTTCGCGGAGCGCCCGGCCGAACGGCGGAAGTCACGGACCGGGCGAGTGCCGGCTCTGGTTCCCGGAGCGCCCCCCCGGGCAGCAGCCGCCCCCGCGCGGTGCGGAACGCTCGCGGGACGCGTGCCGTACGGCGCGTTCATCCCGTAAACGGCCGTGAGTGGAACACGCGCTACGACTGCGCGAGCACGAGCGCCGCAACCGCGGCAGCGTCCCCCTGACGTGATCCTGAACCTGACGCGCTCCGTGTCGCGGTAGCCCCGGACGCGGGACGAAAAAGCCCCGGCCGCGGGATCGCGGCCGGGGCTTCCCTGCGTGCGTGCGCGATGCTCAGCGCGACCGCGTCCGGATCATCAGAAGGTGGCGACGCTCAGGCGCCCGCCCGTCACCGTCTTGCCGACGAGCGACGGCGTCGGCACGGCGGCGCTCAGGATGGCGCTCTTGATGGTCGCGGCCGACGAGCCCGGGTGATACGCCGCGTACAGGGCGGCGGCGCCGCTCACGTGCGGCGTGGCCATGGACGTGCCGCTGTAGCTGGCGTAGGCGGACACGATGCTGCCCTTGCTGCTGGCGGGAACCGTGGACACCACGCCGCTTCCCGGCGCGCCGATGTCGATGGTGGTGCTGCCGTAGTTGGAGAACGAGCTGATCGCGCCCGAACTGGTGATGGACGCCACCGCGATCACGTTCGCGTTGGGGTACTCGGCCGGGTAGCAGGAGCTGGTCTCGCAGTTGTACGTGCTGTTCCCCGCCGCGGCGATGAACAGGATGCCGGCCGCGTTGGCGCGCTCGATGGCGTCCTGCAGCGCCTGCGAAAAGCCGCCGCCGCCCCACGAGTTGCTGGTGGCCACCAGGTTGATGCCGTGGCGCGTCTTGAGGTCGGTGAAGTAGTCCACCGCCTTGACGGCGTTGGCCGTGGTGCCGCCCCTGCGGCCCAGGAACTTGGCGTTCAGCAGCTTGACGTTCCAGCACACGCCGGCCACGCCGGTGCCGTTGCCGCCCACGGCGCCGATGGTGCCGGCCACGTGCGTGCCGTGGTCATCGCTGGTGCCGTCGAAGACGGTGTTGTCATTGCCGTCAAAGTCCCAGCCGTACACGTCGTCCACGTAGCCGTTGCCGTCGTCGTCCACGCCGTTGCCCGCGATCTCGCCCGGGTTCACGGCGGCGTTCGCGGCCAGGTCGGTGTGCGTGTACATGTAGCCTTCGTCGATGATGCCCACGTACACGCTGCCGCAGTCGGTGTGGTTGGCCGCCCACGCCACGGCCGCGTGGCTGCCGTACACGTTGGCCGGCGTCGTGGAGCCGCCGTACATCCCCCACAGCGAACCGCTGGTGAAGTACGTGTCGTTGCTTACCGCGTCGTGGTGGTAGATGTAGTTGGGCTCCGCGTACTCCACGGCGGGGTTGCCGCGCAGCCGCTCGATGGCCTCCATGGTGCCCATGCCGGAGTGCACCACCATGAGTTCACCGGCCTGGCCGCGCTGGCGCATGGCGCGCGTGCCGATGCGCTCGCGCACGGCGGCGCCGGCGTGCAGAAGCGCCGCGTTGCGTCCCGCGGGTCCCGCGCTCTCGCGGAACTTGACGATCACCTCGCCCGGCACGTAGTCGTACGCCGCGGCGACCGCCGGCTCGTCGGCGGTGGGGGTGCCCGGCCGCACGGCGGTCGGGTCGTCCGCGCACGCGGCCAGCGCGAGCGGGGCGAGAAGGAACAGGCTGCGCTTCATACGCCATCCTCCTGTGGGGGAAAGCACCGGGCGCCACGCGTGAGGGGGGTGGCGCCTGTCCGATGTGAGCGCGTCCCGGGAACGCAACCGCGGTACCGTACCCGCCCCTTGTCCGTAAACATAATTTCGGCAACAAGTTGCGATAAATCCGACCCGGCCGTCCCCTCGGTCCTTGTTGCACCACGATGGTGCGGCGCGTTCCGGAATAGTGCGCCGCCCGGTCGTTTTGGGACGCTGTGAACGTGCGTGAGCGCGTGAGTGGTTGTGCGCGACTCTCGTGCGTTTTCGTAGCTGATACGGATTCCTCCAATCTCCTGTGCAGAACGAGGGAACCGATCAAAGCCGACTGCGCAGAGTGGAAAGAGGAGCTCGCCGAGGACAACGGTCCTTCTCTGCGAACTCCTTCTGTTCTCTGGGTACTCTGCGTTGAATCGCCGGCCCGGAGTGCATGGCGAACTCCAGGGACGGCACTCACGCACCCACTCCCGCACTCCCGCACAAAAAAAGGTTCATCGCGGATTTCGTTGCACGCACGAAGTCTGCGCCGTGAAGCTGTCATTTCGAAGGAGGCGCCCGCGAGGACTTGCCTCATGCAGGATCTTGTTGCGCCGACTGAGAAATCTACTCACCCACGCTCATGGCTGGCCGCACGTCCCGGGACCCGCCTCCGATGCGCCGCACAGAAGCGGGT
>DATABT010000025.1:0-10698 GCA_036259455.1 Longimicrobium sp.
AGGTCGTGCGCCAGGTCCAGCACGTACTCCAGCGCGGCGCGGAACGGCGCCACCTCCAGGATCTGCGAGCCGATGTGCACGTCGATGCCGCGCACGCGGATCCCCGGCATCTTGGCGGCGATCCGGTACAGGCCGCGCGCCCTGGCCGCCGCGATGCCGAACTTGGTGGCCGCGTGGCCCGTGCGCGTGTAGGCGTGCGGCGTGGGCGTGTCGATGTCGGGGTTCACGCGCAGTGCGACGGGCGCGTACACCCGCACCGGCCACGCCGCCACCAAGTTCGGCATCGCGGCGGTCAGGGCGCGCGGGCTGTACCGCATCGCCGCCAAGATGCCGGGGATCCGGGTGCGCGGCATCGACGTGCACATCGGCTCGCAGATCCTGGAGGTGGCGCCGTTCCGCGCCGCGCTGGTGTACGTGCTGGACCTGGCGCACGACCTTCGCCAGTCGGAGGTGGAGCTGGAGTTCCTGGACCTGGGCGGCGGCCTGGGGATCAGCTACGAGGGCGGCGACCGCATCAGCGCGGCGGATTGGGCGGCGGAGATCGTTCCCGCCGTCGCCGAAACGGGGCTCACGCTGGTGGTGGAGCCGGGAAGGTTCCTCGTAGGCGAGGCGGGGGCGCTGCTGACGCGCGTGCTCTACGTCAAGGAGGGCGGGGGCAAGCGCTTCGTCATCACCGACGCGGGGATGAACGACCTCATCCGCCCCAGCCACTACAGCGGCTGGCACGCGGTGGAGCCGGTGGAGTCGCCGGGCCGCGAGCGGGCGCGGGTGGACGTGGTGGGCCCCATCTGCGAAACCGGCGACTTTCTGGCGCTGGACCGGGAGATGGAGCTCCCCAGGCCCGGCGAGCTGCTGGCGATCATGACGGTGGGCGCGTACGGCTTCTCCATGGCCAGCCAGTACAACCAGCGCCCGCGCCCCGCCGAGGTGATGGTCAGCGGCGCCGAGGCCACCCTGGTCCGCCGCAGGGAGACCGTGGAGGACCTGGTCGCGGCGGAGATGGAGCTGTAGGCGTCCGGCGCACGTTCTGGAGCAGTGCGATCGCCTCGTGAACGTGCGGGGTCCACGATGGAGACCGAAGAGGCGGTCCGGAGATCCGGGCCGCCTCTCCTGCTTCTCCCCGGACGACGTTGCTGACCACCAAATCCAGATGACGTCATCCTGAGTCAGTCGGCGCTGCGCGCACCCCGTGGGATGAAAGTCGCTCGCCCCGCGGCTGTCATTTCGAAGGAGGCGCCGCGTGATCGCTGCCGGTGCGGGAACCGGTGGCGCCGACTGAGAAATCTACTCGCCCGGGCAGGTGCCACGCCCCGCTCGACGGACCTCGTCGGGATTCCTTTCCATTCAGGGAGCGCCACGCGCGTAACCTGAAGCCGCTCAACCGCTCGGGCGCGACCGAAGAACCTTCTCTCCAGACCGATGGCCAGGCTTCGTTGGGCAAATCCAGCCCCTCAATTGTGCCGGCACGGTCCTTCTGTCGGCACCGGGATGTTTCTGAATGAGCAGTTGCGGCGCGGCGCCTCCGTGAAAGACCCATTCGGGCGAGGGCCGTCGAGTGGGCGTGGCACCGGCACGGGCGCGTAGATTTCTCAGTCGGCGCCACGGGGTCCTGCAACGTCAAAGATCACGCGGGCGCCTCCTTCGAAATGACGGCCGTGGCAACGACGTTCGTTCGACAGGGTGCGCGTGGCGCCGGATGACTCAGGATCACTTGTTCTGGTGCGAGGTTCAGCAACACCCTTGCAGGGCTCTCCACTGAATCCCGCGCCGGCGAACGGGCTCGTTGACAGGACAGGCAGTTCTCTTCCGCGGCGCGCAACCATGCGGCGTGTGGACGGATCGTCGTTCGTACCCGGAAACGCGAACGCCCCCGCCGCGGTGCCGGGGGCGCTCGTGTTTCCGGGGAGACGGGATCGCTACTGCGCAGAGGCCAGCTTCTCGCGCTCGGCGGCCGCGCCCTCGCGGTCCAGCCGGTCCACCGTCGCGGTCAGCGACGCGGGCATGGAGGCGGAGCCGGCTTCCGGCGCCGTCTCGCGGGCGAAGGCGCCGGCGATCTGCGCGTAGTTGCTGCCGGGGTGCCAGAAGATCCAGTCCTCGATCCCCAGCTCGTAAAGCGCGCGGATCTGGTCGCGCGCCTGCTGCGGCCCGTACGGAAAGCCGCGGTCGTTCCACGTGGCGGTGAAGGCCTGCAGCCAGGGAATGATGCGCGCCGGCTCCACCCCCGCCGCGCGCAGCCTGTCGTTTCGCACCACACCCATCCCGACGGAGGCGAGCACCGTCTCGTACGGCATGCGGTTGGGGCGGCGGATGCCGGCCAGGTGCGTGGGGAAGTAGTGCGAGGGATACACCATGGGCAGGATGGCGTCCGTCGTGGCGCTGATGCGCTCCCACTGCTGCCCGATCCCCACGTCGCGCGACTCGTTCATCGACAGCCCGAACACGTCCGCCGTCACCGTGGCGCCCAGAGGGTGCAGGCGCGCGCGCGCCGCGGCCAGAAAGCCGGCGATGGCGTCCGTGCGCACGCCGCCGGAATCCGCCTCCGGGTGCACCTGCAGCGGCAGCGAGCGGTACTGCTCGGGAAAGCGCACGTAGTCGAACTGCACTTCGCGAAAGCCCGCGCGCACCGCCTCTTCCGCCACGGCGATGTTCATCTCCCACACGTCGCGGTCCCAGGGGCTCACCCAGCTCAGCCCCTGCCGGTCGCGCCACACGCCGCCCCCCGCCGCGCGAATGCTCCACTCGGGCTTCAGGCGCGACAGCCGCGGGTCCTTGAAGACGACCACCCGCGCGATCGGGTAGATGCCGCGCGCGCGCAGCGTGTCCGCCACGGCCCTGAGGTCGCGGATGGGAATGCTGCGCTCGTGCGCCGCCTGCCGCGCGACCGTCACCTCGCTGGGATAGCGGACGCCGTCTTCGTCCTTGACGTCCACCACGAAGGTGTTGATCTCCGTGGTGTCCGCCAGCGCCAGCAACTGCGCGCGCCGTACCGGGCTGCCCATGGCGTACGCGCTGACGTAGATGCCGCGGATGATGGGCGGCACCGCGTCGCGCGGACGTGGGGGCGGCGGCGGTGGGGGCGGTGCGGGCGGTTCGGCGGGCGGGTGCGGCGCCACCTCAGCGGCCAGCGAGCTGGCCAGCTTGAGCTCGCGGCCGGCCTCGCGGCTCAGGTCGTTGCAGGCGCCCGCGAACAGCGCGCAGGCGAGGAGGGGGGCGATGGAACCGTGGCGCGGGGACAGCATGTCGGGTACCGCGTATCTGAAAGACTGCGGACTACGGGCGTGCCGGTGACGGCCCGCCTTCTACGAAACCGGCGGCTGAACGTGGAGCGGGGGTCGGCCGGAAAGGGCGCCGGAAGGGCGCCTGGCGGGCTGACGGATTGATCCCATTCGCCGGGTAAAATCGCGACGCAGAAACGGTGCCGCGGGGAACAGATGTGGACGGCCCGGCGGCGCGCGTGGAGCGGCGCGGATTTCATCCTGCCAACGCGCCGCCGGCACCCCCGCGGCCTCGCTCCCCGCGTGTCGCGCGTGTCCCAGGCGGGGCAGGTATTCCCCTCTCCTTTTCGCGCACCGGCGGACGGCGTACATTGCCGCGCTTCGCAAACCCTCCTACGGAGCACGGAGCGGCAGTGGATTCCAATCGCGTCCTCATCATCGACTACGGCTCGCAGTTCACCCAGCTCATCGCGCGGCGCATTCGCGAAGAGCGGGTCTACTGCGAGATCCAGCCCCCCACCCGCTCGCTCGGCTGGATTCGCGAGTGGGCGCCCAGGGGCATCATCCTTTCCGGCGGCCCGTCTTCCGTCTACGGCGAAGACGTGCCGACCGCGGAGCCGGAGCTGCTGCGGATGGGCATTCCCGTGCTGGGCGTGTGCTACGGGATGCAGCTCATCACGCACCTGGAGGGCGGGGTCGTCGAACGCGGCAAGCGGGAGTACGGCCGCGCGCACGTGACGGTGGAGGAGGCGACCGGGCTGTTCGATGGCTTTACGCCCGGCGAGCGCACGCAGGTGTGGATGAGCCACGGCGACCACGTGGTGCAGCCGCCGCCGGGGTACCGGCTGCTCGCCAGCACCGAGGGGATTCCCTGGGCGGCGTTCGCGGCGGAGGACCGGCCCGTGTACGGCGTGCAGTTTCACCTGGAGGTGGCGCACACCGTCCGCGGCGCCGACATCATCGGCAACTTTCTCTTCCGCATCTGCGGCTGCGAGCCCACCTGGACGGCGGGTTCGTACATCGAGTCAGAGATCGAGAAGATCCGGTCGATGGTGGGATCGGACCGGGTGATCTGCGGCCTGAGCGGCGGCGTGGACTCGTCCGTGGCGGCATCTCTCGTCCACCGCGCCATCGGCGACCAGCTGACCTGCATCTTCGTCGACACCGGCCTGCTGCGGCAGGGCGAGCGCGAAAGCGTGGAGCGCACCTTTCGCGCGCACCTGGGCATCCGGCTGGAGGTGGTGGATGCGTCCGCGCTGTTCCTGCGGCGGCTGGCCGGCGTGGAGGAGCCCGAGAAGAAGCGGAAGATCATCGGCAACACCTTCATCGACGTGTTCGAGGAGGCGTCGGACCGCATTGGGGGTGACGCGAAGTGGCTGGTGCAGGGCACGCTGTACCCGGACGTGATCGAGTCGCTGTCGGTAAAGGGCCCGTCCGCCACCATCAAGACCCACCACAACGTGGGCGGGTTGAAGGAGGAGATGCGGTTCGCGCTCATCGAGCCGCTGCGCGAGCTGTTCAAGGACGAGGTGCGGCAGGTGGGGCGCGAGCTGGGGCTGCCGGAAGAGATGGTGGGCCGCCACCCGTTCCCCGGTCCCGGCCTGGCCATTCGCGTGCTGGGCGCGGTGGACGAGCGCGAGCTGGCCATTCTGCGCCAGGCGGACGCCATCTACCTGGAAGAGATCCGCTCCGCCGGCCTGTACGACGACATCTGGCAGGCCTTCGCCGTCCTCCTTCCCGTCCGCAGCGTGGGGGTGATGGGGGACGAGCGGACGTACGAGAACGTGTGCGCCCTGCGCGCCGTCACCAGCCGCGACGGCATGACGGCCGACTGGTACCCGTTCCCGCACGACGTGCTGGCCCGCATCAGCACGCGGATCATCAACGAGGTGGATGGCATCAACCGCGTGTGCTACGACATCAGCTCCAAGCCGCCGGCAACGATCGAGTGGGAGTGACGACGTGCGTGAGTGCGGAAGTGCGTTGGTGCGGGAGCAGGAAAAAGATCGAGGACGCGGATGGAGCTTTCATCCGCGTCCTCGATCTTTTCCTCCGCCTGGTTCTTCGCCGCGGATCAGGCCGTCGCCGCCGCCAGTGCGGGGGAGGGCTCGGCGGGGACGGCGGCGTCGGGGCGGTCCACGCGGAATCCGGAGACCAGCTCCTGCAGCTGTCCCGCGAGCGAGCCCAGCGTCTCGCCGGAGCGGGCGGAGGCCTCGTCCGCGCCGGCGGAAAGGGCGGCCACGGTGACCATCATGCCGTCCAGCTGCTCGGCCATGGCCGCCATCTCCTCGGCGGAGGCGGCGGTTTCTTCCGCCACGGCGGCCACGTTCTCCAGCACGTGCGCGGTGTCGCGGACGCGCGTGGAGATCCCCCGCGTCTCGGACCGCAGGGCGTTGACCCCCGCCGTGGCGCCTTCCAGTGCGTGGAAGATGGAGTCCAGCACCTGGCCCACGGCCTGCGCGCGGCCGGCCGTGTGCTGCACCTGCGTCTCGCTCCCCTCGATGGCCTCTACCGCGGCGTCGATCTCCCGCTGCATCTGGCCCACGACGGCGGCCGTGCGCGCGGCGGCGGCGGACGCGCTCTCGGCCAGCTTGCGCACCTCTTCGGCCACCACGGAGAAGCCGCGTCCCGCCTCGCCGGCGCGGGCGGCCTCGATGGCGGCGTTCAGCGCGAGCAGGTTGGTCTGCGCGGAGATGGCGTTGATGGTGCCCGCGAACTCCGCCACCTCGCCCGAGTGGCGGCGCAGGGCGCGCACCTGCTGCGTGCTGCGGGCCACCACGGCGGCCAGCTCCGCGCTCTCGCGGGCGATCTGCCCCACCGTCTCGCCGCCGCGGTGCGCGGCGTCCACGCTCTCGCGCAGCGAGGCCGCGACCCGCTCCGCGCCGGCCGCCATCTCCTCCGCCGCGTCCGCGATCTCGCGCGTCTGCGAGAACGCCTCCTGCGCGGAGGCGGACTGCTCCTCGGCGCCCGCGGTGATCTGGCTCACGGCGTCGGTCAGCTGCTCGACCGCCTGGCGCGTCTCCACGGTGAGGCGCGAGATCTCGCTGCCGTGGCTGCCCAGGGTGGCGGCGGTGCGCTGGATGCGGCCCAGGATGGAGCGCAGGTCCGCCGCCATGCGGTTGAAGGCGCCGGCCATCTCCGCCAGCTCGTCGCGCGTGGCGACCTGCACGTCCGCGCCGGTCAGGTCGCCGCCCGCGATGCGCCGCGCGGCGGCGGCCACGCGCACCACGGGAACGCGCACGGCGCGGTCCAGCAGCCAGGCCACGGAAAGGCCCGCCAGGACCAGCCCCAGCAGCGAGACCACTCCCGCCCAGCGCGCCGCCGCGCCGGCCGCGTCGGCCTGCGCGGTCACCACGTCGCCCGCCTCGGTATGGCTGATCTCCATCACGTCCAGCCGCTCGCGGAACGCGTCCAGCGTCGCCAGCAGCGCGTCGCCCTCCACCCCGCCGATCTCCCCGCCCGCGGCGAGCAGCTGCGCCACGCGGTCGCCGTGCGCGGCGAACCGGTCCCGCGCGGCGCGGGCCTCGCGCGCGGCGTCCGTGCGCTGGCGGGTGAGGCCGTCCAGCGCCTGGTAGGCCTCCAGCCGCTGCGCCGTCTGCGAGATGTTTTCGCGGTAGAAGTCCAGCCAGCGCTGGCGCGCCGCCGCGTCCGCCGACCGGGACGCCTGCTGCAGCCCCACGACGCTCTGGTACGCGTCGCGGTCCACGTTCAGCACCAGCCCCAGGCCGGCGAGCTCCAGCGAGGCGAGCTGGTGGGTGCGCTCGCGGATGCGGGCGCCGTAGCCCAGCATGGCCACCTCGCCCGCGGCGGCGATCAGCAGCAGCGCGACGACGGCACCGCGCAGCTTCCAGGCGAACGGCCATGCACGGACGGAGCGGAACCGGGCGCGCGATGCGCCGGCGGACGAACGGGATTCCATCAGGCAGCGAGAACGTAGAGTGGTGCGAGACGCCGGAACGAAAGCCGCAAACGCCCTGCGGACAGCGGCTTCTGAAAAGATGTTATTCGTGGGGGCGGGAAATGGAAAGGTACGAACGTAGCACCCCGGGGGCAAGCTCCCGGCCGCGAAAAGTGTGGCGCCTCCACGTGCCGCGTTGCGCCGGCCGCGGGCGCGACGTACGCTTGGTTGCGGATGCGCCAGCCACCGCGCCTGAGCGGCTGAAGCCGACGCAACGACGGCGGAAAGCCCCGCGATCCGCGCGGGGCTCCAGCCGCGCGGCGAAGCGCCGGATCCCGGTCCGCGAGGGACTCGGTGGACGGTGCGGGCGCCGGGCCGAGTGTTACCGATTGACGGAAGAACCAGATGGACCAGGACGTGGATTGCCGGGTGTGCGGCTCAGCCGCCACCGACTTTCTCTGCTTCACGCCCGCCACGAACGCGGCGGCGGCCGCCCGCCTTTCCACCCGCCGGTGCCGCGACTGCGGCTCGGTGTTCATTGGCACCCCCGTGACCGCCGGGATGCTCGCCGACGCATACGGGTGGAACCAGGAGAACTACTACCGCGCCATCGAGGATACGAACGACAGAAAGATGTCCGCGGCCCTGCGCGAGCTGGCCGGTCTGCTGGACCCGGACGCAGCCCTGCTCGACCTGGGCACGGGGAACGGGCGGTTCGTCGAGCTGGCGCGGAACGCGGGGTTCACCAACGTTTCGGCGCACGAGATACCCGGCGCGGACCTGTCGCGGATCGAGGCTCTGGCGGCCGGGCTCTACCTGGATTACGACTACGCCAGCATCCCGGACCGCTCGTTCGACTGCGTGGTCCTGCTGGACGTGGCCGAGCACGTGCCCGACGTTTCGCACCTGTTCCGGACCTGCCGGCGCATCCTCCGGGAAGGCGGCATCCTGTACCTCCACACGCCGGTGGTTACCCGCGTGGACCGTCTGATGCACCGTGTTCAGCGGCTTCCCGGGGTGGGCGCGGTGGGAAGGATGTGGCAGGGCGGGCGAACGTCCATCTTTCATCTGCAGAACTACACCCGCCGGTCACTGGAGCTCGCGCTGGCCAGGTCGGGTTTCTCCGACGTGCGGATCCGGGTCGTGAACGAGCTCTCCTGGCCGGTCGCCTACTACATCCGCGTGCACCTTCTGCAGAGGCACGGGCTTCCGCCCTCCCTGGCTCCACTGCTCGCCCTGCCGTTTTACCCGCTCCTGGCCACGCGCACCTTCAACGCGAACAAGGCCGTGGTGACGGCCCGGTAGGCCCGGCCGCACCCGTGCACTTCCTCCCGCGGGTCTTTTCGCATGGTGGCGTACACCGGCATGCCCGCCGTGCCCCGTTGCGGCGGCGCGGGCGGATGCGTACGCTGTCGGCCGCACACGTTTCGTCCATCGGAGCCCTCCCGCCCCCCGGTTGCCATGCGCACGCGCCTGATCCCGATCATCGCCCTCGTTTTCGCCGTTCCGGCCGCGGCGCAGCAGACGGCTTCCGAGCGGCTGCGGCAGCTGTTCGCGGACGACTGGGAGGTCACGCTGCGCGAGAATCCCACGTTCGCCACCAGCCTGGGCGACCGGCGCTACAACCGGCTGCTGGACCCCACCGCGCCGGAGGACGTGGCGCGGCGCACGGAGGAGAACCGGCGCTTTCTGGCGCGGCTGCAGGCCATCCCCCGCGATTCGCTCACCCCCGACGAGCGCATCCACTACGACATCTTCGCGCGTCAGCTGCGGCAGGGCATCGAGGAGGTGGAGCTGGGGCTGCACCTGATCCCCATCACCAACCGCGAGGGGTTTCACACCTACTTTCCGCAGCTGGCGGACAACGTTCCGCTCAACAACACGGAAGACTACGAGAACTACATCGCGCGGCTGAACGCCTTTCGCGGCTGGGTGGGCCAGCACGTGGCGCTGATGCGCGAGGGGATCCGAACGGGGATGGTGCTCCCCGCCGTCTCGCTGACCGGGATTGAGGAGACGCTGAACCCGCACATCGTGGATGATCCCACGAAGAGCCTGCTGTGGGCGCCGTTCGCGGAGTTCCCCGCCGGCGTGCCGGAGGCGGACCGCGCGCGGCTGGCGGCGGCGGGGCGGCAGGCCATCGAGCAGTCCGTGGTGGCGGGCTACCGCGACTTTCTGCAGTTCATGCAGCGGGAGTACGTGCCCGCGGGGCGGCCGGGGATCGGCGCGTCGGATCTGCCCAACGGGCGCGCCATCTACGCCCAGCGCGTGCGCAGCTACACCACGCTGGACGTAACGCCGGACCAGGTGCACGAGACGGGGCTGCGGGAGGTGGCCCGCATCCGCGCGCAGATGGACTCGCTGATGCGCGCCACGGGCTTTACCGGGAGCTTCGCGGACTTCGTCCAGTTCCTGCGCACGGACCCGCGCTTCTACGTGAGCACGCCCGAGGCGCTGCTGGAGCGCACCTCGCTGGTCCTCAAACGGATGGATGGCGAGCTGCCGCGGCTGTTCGGTCGCCTGCCGCGCATGTCGTACGGCATCAAGGAGATCCCCGATTACATCGCGCCGCGCACCACCACCGCGTACTACTCGCGCCCGGCGGGTGACGGCACGCGCGCGGGGACGTACTGGGTGAACACGTACGACCTGCGCAGCCGGCCCACGTACGAGATCGAGGCGCTGTCGTTCCACGAGGCGGTCCCCGGCCACCACATGCAGATCGCGCTGCAGCAGGAACTTCAGGACCTGCCCAACTTCCGGCGCTACAGCGGCTTTACGGCGTTCGTGGAGGGATGGGCGCTGTACGCGGAGCAGCTGGGGTACGACGTGGGCTTCTACACGGATCCGTACAGCCGGTTTGGCCAGCTGACGTACGAGATGTGGCGCGCCTGCCGGCTGGTGGTGGACACGGGGATGCACTGGAAGGGGTGGACGCGGCAGCAGGCCATCGACTTCATGGCCCAGAACAGCGCGCTGACGCTGCTCAACATCACCAACGAGGTGGACCGCTACATCGCGTGGCCCGGGCAGGCGCTGGCCTACAAGACGGGGCAGATGAAGATCAGCGAGCTGCGCGCGGAGGCCACGCGCGCCCTGGGCCCCCGCTTCGACCTGCGCCGCTTCCACGACGTGGTCCTGGGCTCCGGCTCCGTCCCCCTGACGGTGCTTGAGGACAACGTCCGCGCCTGGATCGCGGCGGAGCAGGCGAGGTAAGGAAGGGAAGTGCGTTAGTGCGGGAGTGCGGTAGTCGACGATGGGCGGCGCTGGAATGATGGCGCGTCCGCCGGTTGTGTTTCCGGGTGGATGAACCCGCGGCTGCACGAGCGGGACGTTCGGCAACTGCGCGGGGCTACACCGTGCGGGGATGGCTCCGGTGCGCGGGGCTGGTCTGTGCACGCACGGTCCGCGCAGGCGGACATCACGTAGTCGCGGCCGCGATTTCAATCGCCGTGGCCCGGCGCGCGCGCCGGGCATGATGGCCCGCCCCACCACCCACTCCGCCGCCGCGCTTGCCTCCACCACCGACCGTCCACACCATCTTCCGCACTCCCGCACTCCCGCACTCCCGCACTCCCGCACTCC